>JBFYNT010000292.1:0-3214 GCA_041304225.1 Candidatus Aminicenantota bacterium | reverse complement strand
GCTCCTTTTTGCGGGCGTCGTCCTTCTCCCCTTGCGCCAGCTCGCGGGCCTTCGCGGCGTGGCGCCGGCCGAAGGCGATCAGGGCCTCGCAGCTCGCGGCCATGGCCTTGAGCTCCTCCTGCTTGTCGTAGGCGGCCGGATCGGTCATGAAATCGAGGGCGGCCAGGGCGCGCTCGATGTCCTTCTTGAAACCGTTCATCCCCTTCGCGTAGACCTTGCCGTCGAGCACGGTGTGGCCCGGGGCACGCTGCTCCATGAACTCGGTGAAGACGCCGGCCTCGTAGGCCTCGATCCACTCCTTGGTCATCTCGGCGAAGATGCGGTCGCGCTGCGAACGGCCCTGCCAGAACGGGATGATCTCCTCGGCGTAGACGCGGCGGGTCTCCTCGTCGGAGCCGAAGGCGGTCTTCTTGCGGTCGTTGAGGTAGCGGAGGTCTTGGACGGAGTGGATGCAGACCTCGGGGTAGGTCGGCGTCGCCTTGGGGGCCGGGCCGCGCTCCCCGACGATGAGCTCGCCGTCGTTGAAGACGACGCTTTTGTTCTCCATGACGTGCTTGAAGGCCAGGGCGCGCTGCATCGGCGTCGACAGCCCGCGCGTCTCGGGACGCTTGTAGAATTCGGTGAGGAGCCGGGCCCGCTCGGCGCTGATCGTCGGCTTGGCCTCGAGGGTCTGCGTCCTGAGCTTCTTGATGCGTTCGTTCATGGTCATCCTCCGCGCCGGACCTCGAATCCGGCCTCCCGGAAGGCGGCCTCGACGGCCGCGAGGCGCTCTTCGGAAGGCGGTTCGAATCTCCGGAAATCCTTGTCTTTTCCGATCCGGCGGGCCTTCTCCAGCCCTCCGGAATGGTAGGGCAGAAGGCCGACTCTTTTAACGGTCCCGAGCGAACTCAGCAGGGCGATCGTGCGCCGGGTGTTCTCATCGTCGTCGTTGACGCCCCGGACGAGCGGCACGCGGACCCAGACCTCCGTCCCGCGGGCGGCCAGGCGCTTCAGGTTCTCGAGGATCGGCGCGTTCGAGACCCCGGTCATCTCGCGGTGCCGGGCCTCGTCCATGACCTTGAGGTCGTAGAGGACGAGGTCGGTCTTGGCCGCCAGCCGGTCGAGGGCGCCGTTCGAGGACACCCCGGCCGTGTCGACGGCCGTCCGCAGGCCGCGCGCGCGGCAGGCGTCGAGGAGAGATTCGGCGAACGCGGCCTGGACGAAGGGATCGCCGCCGGAGAGCGTGACGCCGCCCCCGGACTGATCGTAGAAGATCTTGTCCTTCTCGACCTCGGCCAGGACCTCTTCGACCGTCATTTCCCGGCCGACCATCTGCATCGCGTCGTAGAGGCAGGCCTCGGCGCACCGGCCGCAGAGATCGCACTGGGCCCGGTCGACGGCGACGGCGCCGGCGGCGTCCTTGGAGATCGCGCCGAGCGGGCAGGCCTCGACGCAGGCGTAACAGCGGCGGCACCGCGCCGGCCAGTGCATGAGCTCCGGCCCGGGATCGACGCTCTCGGGGTTGTGGCACCAGAGACAGCGTAGGGCGCAGCCCTTGAGGAAGACGGTCGTCCGGATGCCCGGCCCGTCGTGGATGGAGTAGCGTTTGATGTCGAAGATCCGTCCCGTCAAGTTGCTCATGCCCTTCGGTCCCTATTCTTACAGAGACATTCCACCCTGTAATTAGTCGTAATATATCAGATATCAGTTGAAATAACAAGCCTTTTTTTCAGCCTTTTCCAGGCGCCTGGGTATTAGATAAAATATTGATTTATAATGATCTATAAAGAAATAGTGGGCCTTAAGGGATTATTTCATCTTGGCAGCTTCCCAAGCGCCTTTCATGCCCATTTCGGGCACCTCGATCTCCCCCTTCATCGTGCTTCCGGATAAGGTCATCTTGAACTTGATGCTCATCTGCTCTCCGCCACGCCCGACGACGGGCGAGGAGAAGCTCAAAGTCCCCTTGTCTAAGACGATGTCGCTTATAGAGAATTGATTGATCGTCCCGTATTGGTCGGTCACTGTCCCGGCGAGCTTCCCTTCTTTGAGCTCGAGGACGAGCGTAAGCTCGTTCGGCGCGTCTAGACCTTCGAGCGTAGCCTGACCGGACCAGGTGCCGACAAGGTCGGCGGGTTTCTGCGCCTGAAGGGACGAACCGACCAGGCAAAGAACGGCGGTCAGCCCGAGGATCAAAATCTTTTTTCTCATATTTTTTGCTCCTTTTCATGTTATTACGATAGCCACGGCCTCTTTGTTCCGCGGACTGTTCTCCCCTATCCATTTCCGGTGAATTGGTGTAAAAGCTATCTCTTGGGCTTCGCGGGTCCCGATTCGCGCGGCCCCCGTGATATCGGCCGGATGAGGTAAAGAGATGAAGGAGCGCCCCGCCTACAACATGCGCTTCGTCTGGTCGACGACCCTCGTCTCGGCCATGGGCGGCCTGCTCTTCGGCTACGACTGGGTGGTCATCGGCGGGGCCAAGCCTTTCTACGAGAAGTTCTTCGGCTTGACGACGCCGTCCCAGATCGGCTGGGCCATGTCGAGCGCCCTCGTCGGCTGCCTCATCGGCGCGCTCGTCTCCGGCGGCCTGTCCGACCGCTTCGGTCGCAAGCGGCTTCTCATCCTGGCCGGGGCGTTTTTTACCGTCTCGGCCGTCTGGACCGCCCTGGCCCCGGACTTCACCGTCTTCGTCGTCTTCCGCCTCGTCGGCGGCGTCGGCATCGGCCTGGCCTCCAACCTCTCCCCCATGTACATCGCCGAGATCGCGCCCGCGGAGATCCGCGGCAAGCTCGTCTCGGTCAACCAGCTGACCATCGTCATCGGCATCCTGGCCGCCCAGGTCGCCAACTGGCTCATCGCCCGGCCGGTCGCCGCGGGGGCCACGGCCGCCGAGATCCTGGCCTCCTGGAACGGCCAGACCGGCTGGCGCTGGATGTTCGGCGCCGAGACGGTGCCGGCCCTGCTCTTCTTCTTCCTGATGTTCCTCGTCCCGGAGAGCCCGCGCTGGCTCGTCAAGAACGGCCGCCCCGAACGGGCCGCCAAGGTCCTCGAACGGGTCGGCGGACCGGCCTTCGCCGGACGGGCCATGGACGAGATCCGGGCGACCTTGGCCGCCGCTGAGATCGGCCGGGTGCGCTTCCGCGAGCTCCTCGAGCCCCGCCTGGTCCGGATCCTCATGGTCGGCGTCGTCCTGGCCGTCTATCAGCAGTGGTGCGGCATCAACGTCATCTTC
>JBFYNT010000291.1:0-3673 GCA_041304225.1 Candidatus Aminicenantota bacterium | reverse complement strand
CAGTTCGGGACGATCACCAGCCTGAGCGAGTCGCGACTGGCCGAGGGGCTCATCTACGCGGGGACGGACGACGGCCTCATCCAGGTCACGGAGGACGGCGGGAAGGCCTGGCGGAAGATCGACAAGATAGCCGGTGTCCCCGATTATTTCTTCGTCAACAAGATCATGGCCTCGAAGCACGACAAGGACGCGGTCTACGCGGCCGTCGACAGCCACAAGACCGGCGACACCAAGCCGTACCTGCTCGCGAGCGCGGACCGCGGCCGGACCTGGACGAACATCGCCGGGGGCCTGCCGCAGCGGACGATCGTTTGGTCGGTCGCCCAGGACCACGTCAAGAAGGACCTGCTCTTCGCCGGGACCGAGTTCGGCGTCTACGCGACGCTCGACGGCGGCAAGAGCTGGTTGAAGCTCGGCGGCGGAGCGCCGACGATCTCCTTCCGGGACATCGAGGTCCAGGAGCGCGAGAGCGACCTCGTCGGCGCCTCGTTCGGCCGGAGCTTCTTCGTCCTCGACGACTATTCGCCGCTGCGCGAGATGAGCGAGGTGGCGTTGGCGACAGAGGCCGCGCTCTTCCCGGTCCGCAAGGCCCTGCGGTACATCCCGCTGCGGCCCATCGACTCGGACGCCAAGGGCTGCCTGGGCGACGCCTACTACGCCGCGCCCAATCCGCCGTTCGGGGCGGTCTTCACCTATCATCTCAAGGACGGCGTGAAGTCGGCCGCGGAGGCGCGCCGCGAGGAGGAGGCCAAGCTGGTCAAGGACGGCAAGCCCGTTCCGTTCCCGGGCTGGGACCGGCTGCGCGCTGAAGAGAACGAGGAGAAGCCGGCCGTCGTGCTGACGATCGCCGACGAGACGGGCCAGGTCGTGCGGCGCCTGACGGCGCCGGCCGCGAAGGGCCTCCACCGGGTGGCCTGGAACCTGCGCTACCCGGCGGTCGAGCCGACGCAGCTCGAATCGGGCCGGCGGGAGATCTGGGAGAGGGATTCGCTCGGTCCCATGGTCGTGCCGGGGCGGTTCACGGTCACGCTGCAGAAAAGGACCGACGGCGCGCTGACGACGCTGGCCGGGCCGGAGCCGTTCGTCGTCGAATCGCTCGAATTCGCCAGCCTGCCGGAGAAGGACAAGGCGGCCCTGCTCGCCTTCCAGGAGCAAGCGGGCGAGCTGCAGCGGGCCATGATGGGCGCGGGCGCGGCGGCCCAGGACGCGTTGGGCAATCTCAGATACATCCGGAAGGCCCTGCTCGACGCGCCCAAGGCCGACCCGAAGCTGGCCGAGGCGGCCCGGGCCATCGAAAAGCGTATTCAGGCCCAGCTCGCCGTCCTCTACGGCGATCAGACCAGGGCCATGCGCTCGGAGCCGACGGAGCCGTCGCTCATGGACCGGGTCACGGCCCAGCTCGACGCGACCGGGCCGATCACCGCGACGGCCAAGCGCGGCTACGACCTCGCGGCCGACGGTTTCGGGAAGCTGCTCGAGGACATGAGGCAAACAATCGACGTCGACCTGAAGAAGCTGCAGGTCGAACTCGAGGCCGCCGGCGCGCCCTGGACCCCCGGCCGCGGCGTCCCTATTTGGAAAAAGTAGAAAAGATTTAATTCACCACTTGTCGGTGCGGAAGGGCGAGGCGGGGAGGCCCTCCTTGTTGGCCAGGTTGGGCACGGCCAGCTGGTGCCAGCCGAAGCGCACGGCCTTGGGCGACGCCACCCGCGGGCTCCAGGCGACGACCGTGTCCCCGGCGATCTCGGCCTCGGCCTTGTAGAAGACCCGGTCCTGGCCGGCGACCTCGAACCACTTCAGCCCCTGGCCGTCGTTCGTGACGAGGCCGCCGCCGGCGTGGTCGAAGGCCAGACGGACGATCGAGCCCTCGACGGTCATCGACCTGTAGAGCGGCCCCGAGCACTCGAGCGTCTTCTCGCCGTAGACGTTAGCCCGGGCCCAGAGCGACAGCCGGTAACCGACATCTCGCTTGTTGGCCGGGTGGATGTCGTAAAGGTCCGTGATGTCCGTCGTGACGGCCATGCCCGTGTTGGGGATGCGCAGGACGTTCCTTTGGGCCTCCCAGATCAGGGGCAGCCGCAGGAAATCCGGCACGTCGCCGGCCGGCGTCTCGCGGTTGTAGGAGTAGTTGAAGGGCGCGAGCTGGACGTAATAGAAGGGGAGATCGCCGAGCCCCCAGGCCGCCCTCCAGCCCGCGATGAGGGCCTCCATTTTCTTTTCGTAGAACAGGCCGTCGTTGCGGTTGTTCTCGCCCTGGTACCAGATGGCGCCCCGAATGGCGAAGGGGGTCAGGGCGTGGATCATGCCGTTGTAGAGCGTCGTCGGCGCCTGCGGAGTATCGTAGGGATTGGCCGGGAGGCGCGGCGCGGGGGGGACAGGCAGAACGGTCTTGGCGGCCAGGGCCTTGCGGCTGTCCTTGATCCAAGCCTCCCACGCCGGCAGGGCCTTGGCCAGCGCGTCACGGTAATCGGCGTACTTCGCGGCCTGCTTTTCGAGCAGGGGCTTGACGTCGGGGACCGAGGCGAAGCCGATCGGCGGCGTCCACGGCTCGATGTCCGTCCCGCCCCAGGCCGACATGATCAGGCCGACGGGAACGCCCAGCCGCTTGTGGAGCTCCAGCCCAAAATAGTAGCCGACGGCCGAGAACTCCCTCACGACATCGGGCGCGCAGACATCCCATTTCGCGGCGACATCGTCCTGGGGCCGGTCCGACGTGCGCTGCGGGAGCTTGAAGAGCCGCATGCTGGGATTGCCCGCCCGCAGGGCGTCGGGGGAGGGATACGGAAGCCAGGACATGGACATCTCCATGTTCGACTGGCCGGAGCAGAGCCAGACCTCGCCGACGAGGATGTCCGTGACGGTGAGAGCCGGGCCTTTCGCGCCGCGGACGGTCATCTCGAGGGCCGCGCCGCCGGCCTTGAGCGGATCGAAGACGACGCGCCACTTGCCGTCCGCGCCGGCCACGGCCTTGCGCTCCTGGCCGTTGAAAGCGACCGTGACGGGTTCGCCCTTCCCGGCCCAGCCCCACACCGCGACCGGCTTGTCCTGTTGGACGACCATATGGTCGCCGATGACGGCGGGCAGGCGGACCTGGGCCGCGAGAGTCGCCGGCAGCGTGGCGATGACGATCACCGCGAAGGCGAGCGCCGCATATCGTTTTACCGATGAGGCCATGATTCCCTCCCTGATTGACATTTCGCGCCAGGAACACGACGAAGATATCTTCCCGTCGAGGCCAAGTCAAGGCGGGGCAGGGAAAATAGGGGACATGATACCTATTTCCGAATTATTAAATGGGAAATAGGTATCATGTCCCCCTTTTTTGGACAATTGTCCGCCGGCTCCGGCCGTGATAATATCGGCGGGGGAGGCTACCCATCTCCCGCTCCGGGAAAGGAGAGAACGATGAGTCACGTCAACAAGCGCCTCGCGGCGCTCGCCCTCGCTGTCCTTTGCGCCGTCGCGCTTCCGGCGGCCCTGTCCGCGCAAATCAAGCTGCCCGCCGTCATCGGCGACCGCATGGTCGTCCAGCAGGACAAGCCCGTCGCGGTCTGGGGCTGGGCCGGGAAGGCCGAGCCCGTCACGGTCCTATTCAACGGCCAGGAGCGCAACGCCGTGGCCGGCGCGGACGGCAAGTGGCGCGTCGTCTTCGATCCGCTCAAGGCCGGCGGCG
>JBFYNT010000290.1:0-15864 GCA_041304225.1 Candidatus Aminicenantota bacterium | reverse complement strand
GTAGCCGTTGACGCTGCCGCTGTGGGCGATGATCGTCTCGCCCTCGAGCGTCGAGACCCACCAGGCCAGGCCGTAGCCAGAGGTCTCGTTGAGCCAGCCCCCGTTGATCGGACCGGCGAAGCGGTCGAACTGTCGCCTGGTCATCTCCCTCAACGACGCCTCGCCGACGACGCGCCGGCCATTGTAGACCCCGCCGTTGAGGTTGGCCATCAGCCAGCGGGCCTGGTCGACGGCCGTGCCGTAGACGACGCCGGCCGGCCAGGCGTCGGCCTTGACCCAGTCGACGGGCCGGAACATCCCGGCCCGCCGGCGCACCGGCATGTAGGGGATGGCCAGGCGCTCGGCCATGTCCGCCCGCGGCTCGAAGGCCGTGTCGCGCATCTCGAGCGGGGCGAAGACGTTCTTGCGCATGTAGTCCTTGAACGGGACGCCGGAGAGCTTTTCGACCAGGTGGGCGACGAGGGTGAAAGCGATGTTGGAATAGAGGACGCGCGTTCCCGGCCGGCGCCAGAGCCGAAGCTTGCCGCCGAGATAATCGGAGAGGGCGGGCGGCCCGGCGTCCTCCCAGACGGCGTGCCGGCCGAAATCGGTCGGCAGGCCGGACGTGTGCGTCAGGAGGTGGCGGAAGGTCACGGGATAGCGCTTGTTCTCGCCCTCGATCCGCAGGTCGCCGAGGAAGTCGTTGACCCGGTCGTCGAGCTTGAACTTGCCCTGGTCCATCAGCTGGAGCAGGGCCGTCGCCGACATCGTCTTGAAGGTCGAAGCGATGAGGTAGACCGTGTCGCAGGCGGCCGGGGTCTTGACCCGGACGTTGGAGAGCCCCGCCGAACGCGTCCAGACGACGCGGTCGCCCGAAACGAGGACGACGGCCATGGACGGGATGCGGCCGGCCTTGAGCGCGCGCTCGATCTCGGGATCGAGCAAGGCGGCGATCCGCGGATCGTCGACCGGCGAAAAGGGCCTGGACGCGTACGGGTCGGAGATCATGGCCGGGCCGAGGAGGAGATCGTCCGCGCCGTCGCCTTCGAACTCGTCCGGGCCGGGCTCGAGGTCGGCGAAACCGCCCGAGCCGGAGCCGTTGTCGGGGCCGACCGTCGAAACGGCGGTCCCGGCCTTGCCGTTGGCGGCGGTCCCGGCGTCCGGCCGTCCGCCGATGATCTTGACGGCCACGAACAGGCCGACGGCGACGAGGCCCAGGACGACGAGGGCCATGTCGGCCGCCCGCCGCAGCCGGGCCTTGGGCCGCGGCGAACGGCGCGGCGAGGGTCCGGGCCCGGCAGGGACCCCGACGGCCGGCACGGCGGTCCGGGCGGGCTTGTGTTTCGCGGGCCGGGCCATGGCGCTCATAATGTCTCGCTCGGCCAGGGATTATACCACGCCCGGGGAGCCGGGAGCGGGGATCCCGGCGTTTTTCGGGAATTCACTCCGCGATGAAGCTCATGGATGCGAAGTCCATCGTCAACCGCGAACAGCGGGGCAGGAGATCGACGCCGATCGTGCCATGGAAGCGGAGGGAATCGGCGTGGGTCTCCTGCGTCTGGACCAGGACCCGGCGCAGGGCGAAGTCCATCCCCCCGGCCCGGAAGGCGAATTCGTCCAGGACCCGGACGGCGACCGTCCGCGGATCGCCGAGACCGCCCACGACGGATTCCCGGAGCCTGGAGCGACCGTTGATCTCGCCGCGGAAGCGCCGGTAGTACGGCGGGTAGAGCGAGGTCGCCGTCGCCCCCGTGTCCAGGCAGAGTCGGAGCCGGGCGCCGCGATGGATCGCCTCGACGACGGGCATGAAGCCCGAAAAGCACATATTCTGCGCGCGGCGGGGGCGGGGGCGGGCCGTGACGATCAGGTCTCCGGCCCGGGTCTCGGTGATCTCCCCGAGGGCCTCGAGAACGGGCATCCCGAGCAAGCCCTTCCGCACGCCGTCGGCCCGGTCCGATCCGGCAGGGAACAGATCGTCCTCCAGGATGAGGAAGACCGCGTTCCAGATACGTATGGACTCCCATCCGAGCTCCGGCACAACGCCGATCCGGCCGTCGACGGAACCCCCCGATCCCGTCTGGACCTTGACCGGAGGGCCGTAGAGCGCGAGACCCAGCTCGTCGGCGACGGACTTGAAGAGGATGGACATGTTGGAGCCGGTGTCATAGCCGAAGAGAACGGTCCGATCCGCGACGCGGACGGGGAAACGCCGATTCGTCATCCGGACCGTCGCGTCCCTCGCGACCTCCACCCTTTGCGGGGGGATATCGGCCAAGGCCGACCAGAGGTCGGCCTGGCTCAGCAGGCCGTCCCGCTCGTTTCCGGGGAGCAAGCGTCCGAACCGCCGGAGGGCCTGCCGGCAGGCGTCCGCGGCCTCCCGGTAGCGGCCTAGACGGCGGTAGGCGTCGGCGAGAAGGACCCAGGCCTCCTTAGAAATCATGCGCGGGGGGCCGTTCCGGGTGACCTCAAGGAAGTCTCTCAGCCTGAGGACGGCCGGTTCCAGGCGGTTAAAGACCTGGTCGACGGCGCCCCGGAAGAAAGCCAGCTCGACCGGCCCTTCGGCCTCGGGCGGGGGAAGGGCGTCGCGCAGCTCGAAATAACGGCACTCCTCGTAGAGGCGGGCCAGGCGCTCGATGGGATCCTTGGCCTGCCGCCGGGCCGGCAGGAGCGGCCACGCGCACCGGCAGACGGCCAGGACCAGAAGGACCATGAGCGCCCGGGATCTCATGATATCCGACAATGCAGCAAGGTTCGGGCCAATCCGACGGCCGGGAGTTCAGGCAGGACCGCGCTTCCCCGTGAAGGCCCCGCGTCCTCTCTGTAAGAGGATTTTACGCGGGAGAGGTTCCCGCGGAGGATCGGACGCCGGAACGGGGCTCAGTCCTCGGACAGGCCGGCCAGCTTGTCCTGGACGCGCCGGAGCTCGTCCTGAGCTTCCTTGAGCAGCTTGGCCTTGAAGGCGATCGTATCGATGGCCTTGGTCTCGCTCATCGTCCGCTTCAGGCGGTCGATCCGGACGAGGATCTCGGATTCCCGCGTCTTGAGCCGGGCGACGTCCTCTTCGGTCAGGGGTTCCTTGTTGTCCATGGTTGTTCCGTCAATAGCCTATTATAAAGTAGGGACCTGGTCTTCACAAGGCCGGGTTTGACCATCAAGGGTGGATGTGCCATCATATATTTTCGAGGCTACGATGATCGCTTCTCCCAAGACCGCGAGGATCCTGGTCGCTGTATTCCTTGCCGCGGTCCTTCCCGCCGTGGCCTGCGCCGCCGCGGCCGCGCCGGTCGCGACGGACGCCGCCGCCGATCCTCAGAAGAAGAAAAAAGCACCCGACGAGAAGAACCCTCAGGCCCAGTACGAGATGGGCGTCATTGCCCTGAATTACGGGCTCGCCGATGAAGCCGTGCGCTACGGCCAAGCGGCCGTCGCCCTCGATCCTGGCCACTTCAACGGCTGGAACCTGCTCGGGTCGGCCTATTACGCCAAGGGCGAGTTCGCCCTCTCCGCGGAAGCCTACGGAAAAGCGGCGGAGCTCAAGCCCGGCGACGGCGGGGTCCAGAAGGGCCTCGGGCTGGCCCTGGCCGAGCTCGGGGAGACGGCGAAGGCCGAGGCTGCCCTGAAAAAGTCCTTCGCTCTCGACGGGAACGCCGACACGGCGTTCTTCCTGGGCAAGCTCTGTCACGGCGCCGGGCGCTACGAAGAAGCCCTGGACTTCGCGCTCCAGTCCATCCGGGCGAACGGCCAGAGCTCGAAGGCCTACAACCTCAAGGGCGTCATCCTGAACCAGCTCGGCCGGCACGCCGAGGCGGCCGGCAGCTTCCAGGCCGGGCTCATCCTCTCTCCCGAAGACGTCGGGCTCCAGGTCAACCTGGGCATCGCCTACATCAACAGCGGCGAGCCGGCCAAGGCCCGGACCGTCCTCGAAGCGGCGCTGCCCAAGGTCCAGGACGAGGTCCTGAAGAAGCGGATCGAGGACTACCTCAAGGCCATCAAGGACGACGCGGCCTAAGCCCGGCGAAGCGGGCCTCGAGCGTCCGCAGGAAGGCGACCCCCCGTTCGACGAAGGCGCGGCCGTCCGGGCAGAGGTCCTGGAAGATGCCGCGCTCGTAGGCGAAGTCCCCCAGGCCCGTATTATAGGTTTCGAGGCCGACCGTCCCCTCGAAGCCCTGCTCGGCCAGCGTCCGGAAGACCGTCTCCCAGGGCACCAGCCCGCCGCCCGGTACGCCCCTGTCGTTCTCGCAGGCGTGGACGAGGACGAGGCGCGGGCCGAGGGCGCGGAGGCCCGCGGCGTAGTCGCGGACCTCGGTGACGGCGTGGTAGGTGTCGAAGGTGGCGCCGACCGCGGGGTGGTCGACGAGGGCGATGAGCCGCGCCAGCTGGGCCGGGGTGTTGACGAGGTGGGTGCGGAAGCGGCTCATGGGCTCGAGGACGACGGTGACCCGGCGCGGCGCGGCGTAGTCGGCCAGGGCGCGGAGGCCTTCGGCCGCCCGGGGCAGCTCATCGGCCGGCGGACGGCGGCGCTTGACGACGCCGGGGTGGCCGTACAGGCACCCGGCGTAGGCCCAGGCCCCGAGCTCGGCCGAGAGGTCGATCTGGCGCTTGTGCCAGGCCAGCCCGCGGGCGCGGTCGGCGGGCTCGTCGGAGGAGAGGTCGGCGTCGAGGGGCCAACGGCCGCCGGGGCCGACGACGAGGTCGAGGCCGAGCGCGGCGGCGCGGCGGCCGGTCAGACGGGGGTCGAAGACGACGTCGTCGCCGACGGAAAGCTCGAACATGTCGAGGCCGATCTCGCGGGCCAGATCGAGGAAGCGGACGTCGGCGTCCGACCAGCTGCGGGTGAAGAGATAACAGTGGGCCCCGTACTTCACGGGGGAACAATACGACACCTCGGGAGCGAGTGCAAGACGCGGCCCGGTCGTGCTATGATGAGGGCATGAACTGGGTCACCGTCCACAGGTCCAACGGAGTCACGGAGGCGGAGATCCTCAAGAACATGCTCGAGTCCTTCGGCATCCCCGCTCGGGTGAGCGCCGAAGCCTATGGCAAGGTTCTCGGGATGACCGTCGACGGGTTGGGCGTCGCGTCCCTTCTCGTCCCCGCGAACCGCGCCAAGGAAGCCCAGGACATCCTGGCCGAGCATTTCACCGCAGAGGCCTGAGGGGGCCGCCGCCGAGGACCGTTCGCAGGGGATCCCATCCCCTGAGGGGTTGGGGTCTGCCTGAAACGTTCCGGCCGGCCGCACGTCTAATGGGATGAAGACGGACGAGAACGTGACAGACTTCGACGGGATCTTCGCCATGTACCGGACCGATGTCTACAGATTCGCTTTGGCCCTGGCCGGGGACGCCCGGGACGCCGAGGACCTCTTTCAGGAGACCTGGCTCCGGGCGGTCAAGGCCGAGCCCGCGGGACCGGAAGCCGGAGGGCGCGAAGCCAAGGCCTGGCTGTTCGCCATCGCGGCCAATGCCCAGAAGGACCTGCTCAGGAAGAAGCGCGTCCGGCGTCTGTTCCTCCGGGAGAGGACGAAGGCGATGGCCGGCGGGACGGCCGACGCCGACCCGGGCTGGGACACCCCGGGACAGGCGGACCGGGACGAAGCCGTCCGGTCGGACGTCAGGATCTGCCTCCGCCGGGCGGTCGCCCGCCTCCCCGGCCGGGAACGGCGCGTGTTCGTTCTCAAGGATATCGAGGGCTTCAAACACGAGGAGATCGGCCGCCTGCTCGGCATCCCCGAACCCACCGTCCGGACGCTCCTTCACCGGGCGGTCAAGAGATTGCGCCGGGAGCTGGCCGAGTTCGGCCCGGCGGCCGAGAGACGAGCGATCCTCGAGGAGGGACGGCCATGACCGGGAGCTTGAGATGCCGGGAGGTCGAGCGCCTGACGCTCGAAAGCGAGGATCGCCCGCTTTCATCGGACGAGCAGCGCCTCGTCGAGGCGCATCTCCGGGGATGCGGGGGCTGCCGGGACTTCGCGGCCGACCGGACGCTCATCCGCCGGGAGCTCGGGGCCGTCCTCTGGCCGGGCCCGTCCGACGCACTCGTCTTCCGAACCCGGCGTCTCATCCGGGAACGCCGGCCGGAGGCGGCGACGGCGGCCCTGCCGGCCTGGATCATCGTCGCCCTGGCCGTCGTCAGCATCGTCACGGCTGTCGGGCTGACCATCGCCCTGGCCGGCGTCACACCCGACATGACCTTGGCCGACCTGCCCGTCGGGGCGTTGGCGGCCGTGATCACCATCGTTCAAAACGCGCTCATGCTCTTCTTCGCGCCGGTCGTCCTGCGGGCGTTCCGGGCGCGGCGGAGGATGTCCGAAGGCGCGAGATAATCAGGAGGCTTCCATGACCGATCCTCACAACGGAAAGACGATCGCCCTCGTGGTCGTCATCGTCATCCTGGCGCTGTTCGCGCTCAGGTCCGCGTTCTTGCTGCTCCCGTTCGGCGTTGTCCCCGGCCTTCACCGTTCGGTCGGGGAGATCGGGCCGTCGATCAGCGGTTTCTTCCACGGATTCGGGGGGATCGGCCGGTTAGCCCTTTTCCTGCTTCCGGCCGCCTTCATCGTCCTCTGGGGGGCCATCCTCATCTGGGTCTACCGGGACGCCGAGAAGCGCGGCATGAGCGGGATCCTGTGGCTGCTCCTCGTCCTCGTCGGCAACGTCATCGCGCTGCTCATCTACGCCATCGTCCGCAGCGAGACGCCGGTCAAGCGGCCGGCCCGGGGCGAAGCGGCGGAAGCGGGCTGCCCGCCGGCTCGATCGTGTCCGGGCTGCGGGAAAGCGCTGGCCCCGGGGTATGCGTTCTGTCCCCACTGCGGCCGGAGCCTGACGAAGACGTGTCCGGCCTGCGGCAAGCCGGTCGAAGAGGGCTGGAAGGCCTGCCCGGCCTGCGGCGCGGGGCTCGACGCGGGAGAGATCCGTCAGGCCTGACGAAAGAAGGGACCTGGTCCCTTCTTTTCCCTTTCTTATTTGAAGACTTCTCTTCGGAGAGAGGCCAGGGCGATGCGGGACTCGACCGGGTTGACGCCGATGCCCGGACCGTCGGGCACCCGGATCGTCCCCGGTCCGCTGAGCTCGATCGCCGGGTCGATCAGGTCCTCTTTGTAATACCGCCGGCTGGCGCTGAGGTCGTTCGGGTACCTGAAGTTCGGGAGCGCCGCGATGTGCAGGTTGTGGGCCCGGCCGATGCCGCACTCCAGCATGCCGCCGCACCAGACCGGCACCCCGGCCGCCTGGCAGAGGTCGTGGACCCGGCGCGTCTCGACGAAGCCGCCGACCCGGCCGACCTTGATGTTGACGATCCGGCAGCTGCCCATCTCCAGGGCCGCCCGGGTCGTGTCGGCCCCGAGGATGCTCTCGTCGAGGCAGAGCGGCGTCGTCATCCGCTTCTGGAGCTTGGCGTGCTCCCACAGGTCGTAAGGGGCGAACGGCTGCTCGATCATGAGCAGATCGAAGGCGTCGAGGGCCTTGAGCGTCTCCGTGTCCTTCGGGCCGTAGGCGCCGTTGGCGTCGACCTGGAGCATGATGTCCGGGTATCTCTCACGGACGGCGGCGCAGGCCGGGATGTCCCAGCCCGGCTTGACCTTGATCTTGATCCTCTTGTAGCCCTGGTCAAGGTAGTCCCCGACGCGGGCGACCAGGTCCGGGAGGGAGTCCTCGATGCCGCAGCTGACGCCGGCCTCGATCTCGGTCCGGACGCCGCCGTAGAGCCGGTGGAGCGCGAGGCCCGCCTTCTTGGCTTTGAGGTCCCACAGGGCCAGCTCGATCCCGGCCTTGGCCATCCGGTTGCCGCGGAAGACGGCCGCCTCGCGGGCGAAGTCCTCCGGATCGACGATGCCCTTGCGGAAGACGAGGGGGATGAGGAACTGCTTCATGACCAGCCAGGCCGTCTCGGCCGTCTCGCCGCTGTAGAGGGGAGCCTCCTCGGCGACGCATTCGCCCCAGCCGCACACGCCGCCCTCGCAGACCTTGATCAGGCTGAAGGTCCGGTCGTACGAACGGCCGAAGCTCGTCTCGAAGAAATGGACGTACGGCAGCTTGACGAGATCGATCTCGATCCGTTCGATGGCCATCGGCGGTCCTCCGCGTTCGCGAATCCCGCCTAACATAATCCAAAACAAAATCGCTTGACAAGCGCGGAAACCGTGGTATTATACAAACTAGTTTGTGTTACAAACCTTAAGGGAGACGAAATATGGTCGACATCGAAAAGATCGAGAAACGGACGGTCCGGAGCTTCTACGAGGACGGCCTGTTCGAGATCGCCCTGGGCGCGGTCTTCCTCCTCCTCGGCGGCTATTTCTTCGCCCAAGCGGCCGCACCCGAAGGCTCGACCCTCCAGGACGTTTTAAGCATCCTCTTCGTCTTCGTCATCGGCTCTTCGGCCTTCCTCGCCAGCCGCATCCTCCGCTTCTTCAAGCGCCGCATCACCTACCCGCGGACGGGCTACGTGGCGTTCAAGAAGAAGGAACCCGGTCCCGGGAAGCGCGTAGCGACCGCCGTCGTCGCCGGGATCATCGGCGCCTCCCTGGCCGCGCTCTACAGCCTGTCCCCGTCGGTCAGGGTCCTTCTCCCCGCTCTCAACGGCCTGCTCCTCGCGGTCGCCGTCCTTTTCTTCGCCAACAAGATCGGCCTCGTCCGCTTCTTCGTCCTGGCCGGCCTGTCGGCCGCGACCGGTTTCGCCGTCACGGCGGCGGGGATCGGCGATATCAAGGGCGTGAGCCTCTATTATGGCCTCTTCGGCGCCGCGGTCGCCCTGTCCGGGCTGGCCACGCTGGTCGTCTACCTCCGCCGGTCGCCGCGGCCCGCCGCCGAAGCCCCGGAGGGCCCCGATGCCCGCTGACGTCCGTCTCCTCGCCGACCTCGACAAGGTCATCCACGAACCGGCCCGGCTGGCCCTGACGGCCATCCTCTCGGTCGTCGAGAGCGCCGATTTCCTCTACCTCCAGCGGGAGACGGGGCTGACCAAGGGCAATCTCTCGTCCCATCTGGCCAAGCTCGAGGAGGCCGGCTACGCGTCAATCGAGAAGACCTACCGCGGGCGGGTGCCGTTGACCCTCGTCCGCCTGACCGACGCGGGCGCCGCGGCCTACAAGGCCTACCGGGCCCGCTTCAAGAGGTTTTTGGAGAAGACCTGACGTCTCAGGCGAGCTTGAGGCCCTTGCGGTGGGCCCGGTACTCGTAGACGCCGATGATCCGCCGGGCCATCGCTTCGGCCGAATACTTCTCAAGGACCGCTTCCCGCCCGCCGGACGCGAGGCGCGCGGCCAGGTTGCGGTCGAACTGGATCTTGGCCACGGCGTCGGCCAGGGCCCGGGCGTTGCGGGCCGGGATGAGGAGCCCGCTTTCCCTGTGGATGACGACGTCGCGGGCCGTCCCGACGTCGGCCGCGGCGACCGGCAGTCCCGAGGCCATGGCCTCGATCAGGAAGCCGCCGAGCCCGTCGAGGTGGGAGAAGACGGCGAACATGTCGAGCGAGGCCAGGATCTTCGGCGCGTCCTTCCAGGAGCCGAGGTAATAGTGCACGCCCTCGGCCGGCGGCGCCGGCTCCCCGTCCTCCGCTTCGCCGGCGTCGAGGCGGAGCGCGCCTTCGCCGAGGACTACGAACCGGGCCTTGGGGGACTGGGCCCGGACCAGGGCGGCCGCCTCGAGGAGGGAGCGGAGCCCGCGCGCGTCCTCGAGCGGCAGGACGGCGCCGATCAGGAAATCGTCCGGCGCGAGGCCGAGCTCGCGGCGGACGAGGTCGCCGCGCGGCTCGGAAGTGAAGCGGGAGAGATCGAGCCCCTGCGGCACGACCTCGACGCGCTCCTCGGCCACCCCGCCGCGGACGAGGATGGAACGGACGGCGTCCGAACCGGCGACGAACGCGTCGATCGAGGCGAACGGCAGCTTGCCTTCCAGGGGCGAGGAGTCGGCCGGACGCGAGAGGACGCGGACCGGGACCTCGGCGGCGGCCGCCGCGGCGAGGCCCAGGGCGGCGCCGAAGGTCTCGTGGAAATGGGCCAGCCGGCAGCCCCGGGCGCGCATGGTCCGGGCCAGGCTGCGACGGACCGAGAAGGCGAAACGGCCGCGCATCCGCAGGGGGATCGCCGAGAGGCCTTCGGCCCGGGCCTTGCCGAGGAGGCCGCTCCCGGGCTCGGCCACGATGTGGGCCGCCAGGCCTTTCTTGAGGAGCTCGCGGGCGACGTAGAGCTGTTGGCGCTGGCTGTCTCGCCACTCACGGCCGGCGTCGACGAGGAAGATGCTCACCCGGCAATTCTAGCATACCGAAACCAAGGGAGAAAGCCCCGCCTTCCGCGGCCCCTTACTTGATGAACTCGCCGAGGCTGATGTTGCGGGCCTCGAGGGTCGAACCGGTGACCTTGGCGATGGCGGCCACGGCGATGTTGTAGTCGACCATGGCCTTCATCTCCAGCGACCGGGCGCTGGCCAGGGCGTCCTGGTAAGTCAGGACGAAGTAATTCGTCGACATGCCGACGTTGAGCTTCTTCATCTCGGCCTCGAGCTGCCGCTCGGCCAGCTCGCGGGCGATGCGATAGGCGTCGACGCTCTTGGCCGCGGTCTCGAGGGTCCGGACAGCGTCGCTGACCTCGAGGAAAATTTGCTGATCTTGGACCTTGAGCCGGGCCTGAGCTTGCTCGAGGTCGAGCTTGGCATAGGTGTAGTTGGCCCGGCCGACGACGTCGCCCAAGGGGATGGTCAGGGTCACGCCGGCGGTCCAATTGTTGTACAGGAACTTGAAGACGTCACGGAAGGCCTGCGAGGCGCTGCCCGGGTCGCCGAGCGTGGGGTCCCCGAAGGGATTATCCGGGTCGTATATATACTGCTGGCCGGACGTGCCGGGGCTGGTCTTGGACAGCTGGAGGTCGAGCTGGGGCAGGATCTGGTTCTTGGCGAAGCGGAAGTTGACCATCTTCGTGCCGATCGCCGCCTTGGCTGATTCGAGCTCCGGCCGCCGGGCGATGGCCCTGGCGTAGGCCTCCTCGAGCGTGATGGAGAAGGGCTTGAACTCGGGCTTGTCGGCCGGCAGGAGCGCCTGGTTCCGCGACCCGGGATCGACGCCCTGGTTGATGAGCGTCCGGAGCTGGTCCTGGCTGCGCTTGACCAAGGCTTCGGCCTGGAGGATGTCGGCCTCGCGGCGGGCCACGGTGGCCTCGGCGTTGAGGACTTCGATGGGGGCCTTCGTGCCGACCTG
The DNA here is from genome assembly GCA_041304225.1 of Candidatus Aminicenantota bacterium. Lineage (GTDB taxonomy): Bacteria > Acidobacteriota > Aminicenantia > Aminicenantales > Saccharicenantaceae > RBG-16-66-30. The sequence continues at coordinate 4,701 of JBFYNT010000290.1, read as the reverse complement.
GACCTCCCTCTTGGTCTTGGTCAGGAGGTCGCGGCCGCTCTCGAGCGCCTGCCGCAGGGTCTTCAGGTTCTCGATGGCATAGACCAGGTTCCAATAGCCCGCTTCGACATTGTAGACCGTCTCCATGAGGACGGTCTTGAACTGGCTGCGGGAAATGTCGAAGCTGTTCTGGGCGATGACGATCGCCCGCCGGCTGACGGTCCAGCCGAAGTTCTTGAGCAGGGGCTGGGTCAGGGCGAAGTTCAGGCGGCCCGTGTAGGAGGGATTGTAGCTTTGGAAGAGCTGGTTGGTCCTTGAGTAATCATAGCTCAACGAAGCGGTGAACCGTCCGCCGAAGGGGATCTGCTGGGCGACGGAGGCGGTCGAGCTGGTGCTCTTGTTGATGTAGCTGCCCGCGCTCTGCAGGGACCAGGTCGAGAGCTGCTCATACCGGTTCCCGGTGAAGTCGACCGCGATGGTCGGCATAAAGAACTCTTTGGCCTGGGAGACCGTGGCCGAGGCCAGGCCGGGGTTGATGACCTCGGCGGCCACGTTGAGGTTGTTCCTGAGGGCCCTGACGATGGAGTCCTCCAGGGTCAAGGTGAGGTCTCCCGTCTCCTGGCCGAAGCCGAGCCCGGTGACGAGAAGCAGGGCGACGAGCGCTCCGAAAAGCCGTTTCTGGTTCATAGCCGTCCTCCGATCGAACGAGTTATCCGCGATGACCTATCATTTGCAAGAACGATGCCAAAGTACAACATCGTTTCCTTCTAATACGGGTTTTGGGCCGCTTTCGTTCATTCCGGCCAACGGACGCCGAGGGCCGTCATCTTGTTGAACAGCGTCTTCCGGCTGATCCCGAGGATCCGGGCCGCCCTGGTCCGGTTGCCGCCGGCCTGGCGGAGGGCCTCGAGGATGAGCGCCCTCTCCCGGGCGCCGGCGACGCTCTGGACGGCCTCCTTCAGAGGCCCGAAGGGGAGCGTGGCCGGCTCCGTTCCGGAATCGGCGGAGGCGGCGGCGGGCCTCAACCGGACCGGCAGGGCCGCATCCGTCACCCACTCGCCTTCGGCCATGACCATGGCTTCGTAGACGACGTTCTCGAGCTCGCGGACGTTACCCGGCCAGGCGTAGCCGGCCAGGCGGCGGACGGCGCCGGGCGTGAATCCGAGCAGTCCCTTCCCCAGCTCAGTGGCATACTTGCGGACGAAATGCTCGGCCAGGAGGGGGATGTCCTCGGCCCGCTCCCGCAGCGGCGGCAGGGCGATGGACAGGACGGCCAGGCGGAAATAGAGGTCCTCGCGGAAGCTGCCGCGCGAGACCTCGGCCTCGAGGTCCTTGTTCGTGGCCGCGATCACCCGGACGTCGATGGGCACGGTCTTCGTCCCCCCGACCCGGCTGATCTCCCGCTCGCCGAGCGCGCGCAGGAGCTTGACCTGGGCGTCCTGGGACAGCTCGCCGACCTCGTCGAGGAAGATCGTCCCGCCGTTGGCCTGTTCGAACTTGCCGGTCTTGTCGGACCGGGCGTCGGTGAAGGCGCCCTTGACGTGGCCGAAGAACTCGCTCTCGATCAGGTCGCGCGGTATGGCGCCGCAGTTGACCACGACGAACGGCCCGTCTTTGCGGGGGCTGGCGAAATGGACGGCCCGGGCGACGAGCTCCTTGCCGGTGCCGCTCTCCCCCGTGATCAGGACGGTGCCGTCGACCCGGCTGATCTTCTCCATGAGCTGGAAGACCGAGTTCATCCGGGCGGAGGTCCCGACGATGGCCGAGAACCTGTAGCGCGAGGTCAGCTCCGAGCGCAGGGCCTCGACCTCGTGGCGGAGGTTACGAACCTCGAGGATGCGGGTGATGGCCAGCAGGAGCTCCTCGTTGTCGACGGGCTTCTCGAGATACGCGGCGGCGCCGAGCTTCACGGCCTCGACGGCGTTGCGGATGGTCCCGAAAGCCGTGACGATGATGATCCCCGGCTCGGGCCGGGACTCGCGCAGCCCGGCCAGGACCTCGAGGCCCGGCAGGTCGGGCAGGTTCATGTCGAGCAGGACGACGTCCGGGGCAAACGTCCGCGCCCTCTCCAGGCCCAGGCGTCCGTTCTCGGCCGTCTCCAAGAGGAAGCCGTGGTCGGCGAGCAGCACGCTGAAGACCTCGCGGATGCTCCGCTCGTCGTCGATGATCAGGATACGGGGATTCATGGCGCGCTCCTCGGGCTCGCGGGCAGGCTGACCAGGACCGTGGTCCCCTCTCCGAGACGGCTGCGCAGCTCGATCTCGCCGCCGTGGGCCTTGACGATGGTGTAGCAGATCGAAAGGCCCAGGCCCGTGCCGCCCTTCTTGGTGGTGAAGAAGGGATCGAAGACCTTCTCGAGGGCCTCCTCGGAGATGCCCGGTCCGGTGTCGGTGATCCTGACGAACGACTTTCCGCTCTCGAGGGGAAGGGCCTCGATGCTCAGGCGCCCGCCGCTCTCCATGGCCTGAACGGCGTTGAGGAAGACGTTGAGGAAGACCTGCTTGAGCTGGGACCCGTCGGCGTCGACGACGATGGCGCGCGGCGGGAAGGCCGTCCGGACCTCGATCCCCTTGGCCCCGGCCTGGATGGCCACGAGGGCCGCGCTCTCCTCGATCAGCGCGACGAGGTCGCAGGGCTCCTTGCGGATCTCCGAAGGCCGGGAGAAGGACAGGAGGGCCGACAGGATCTCGTCGATCCTGTCCGTCTCGCGCAGGGCGACGCCGAGGAGCTTCTTTTCGTTGTCCTCGCGGCAGCGGGACTCCAGGTATTGGAGGGAGGACCGGATCGAGGTCAGGGGGTTCCGGATCTCGTGGGCGGCCCCGGCGGCCAGCTCGCCGATGGTCGCCAGACGGTCGGCGCGGAGCATGCGGCGGAAGCGCTCCTTCTGCTCCTTGTAGAGCAGCGCGTTCTCGAGGGCGATCCCGGCCTGGGGCATGAGGGAGTCGATGAAGGCCGATTCTTCGGCGGAGTAGTTCCTCCGGGCGCCTTTCCGGCCGATGCCCAGGATGCCGATCAGCCTGTTCATCGAAAGCACGGGATAGCAAAGGGCGAGTCCGAGCCGGTCGAAAACGCCTTTTTCCGCTTCCCCGAGGAAGTCGAAGACGCCGGGACGGCCGGCGACGTCGAGGAAGGTCTTGTTGACCTTGAGCCACTTGGCCAGGCGGTCCTCGCCGGAGAGCAAGACGCCCCTCAGCTCGGCCGGGTCGTACCCGGAGGAGGCCCCGACCCGGAACTGGCCGAGGTCGCCGTCATGGATGAACAACACCAGGCGCTCGACGGCCGCCGCCTCCTTGATGGTGCCCAGGAGGTTCATGGCGATCTGGTCGAAGTCCTCGATCAGATTGAGGCTCTCCGCGAACTCCCGGAAGATCGTCCAGGAGGGGGCGCTCCGGCGGGCTTTTTTCCGGAAAACCGCCCTGACGCGGCCGAGGATGGTCATTATAAGGGCTCCTGTTGAACGAGGATACCGCAAATCCGTAGGAAAGTAAAAACACCCCGGATGGCGCAAATTGGGTAATTGTATTCCCAGGAATGGGTAAAATAGGTAACAGATCTCGAGGATATTCTCATTTGTATGATCCGATCGACCCGATCACTGCAACCTTCAGGCCATGACCAAGGCTCGATGGCCGAATGTCCGGCTTGGCACCATCCTTGCATTAGTCAAATCGAATTCCATGGAGGCTCGAACATGAAGATCCTGAAAATCATCACCGTCCTGGCCGCGATCCTGCTCCTCGTCTTCACCCTGGGCGCTCAGACCCTGGGCGCGCAGACCCAGGATTCCCAGAGCATGAAGCTCCTGCGCCTGAAGAGCGCCCAGCTCTCGCTCGAGCTGCGGAAGGCGGACTTCGACCGCTACCTCAAGCTCAAGGAGGACGGGCTGACCTCCGAGGCCGACTACGCCCAGCGCCAGACGGCTTATCTCCAGGCCCAGGTCGATTACCAGCAGGCCCTGATCAGCTTCATGGGCAGCGAGGCCCGCATCTCGGTCGCCAGCGCCGTCAAGTACCAGGACCGCGGCGGCAAGAAGTTCGTGCGGGTGGCCCTGCGCTACGCCTCCAAGGAGCTCAAAGAGCTGGCCAAGCTCAACATCAGCGCCGAGGACCTCTTCCCGCTCGACTTCATGAAGGAGATCAAGGACGTCTATGTCTCGCTCCTGTCGGAGGGCAAGATCATCTCCGATCCGTACGAGAAGTCCGTGGCCTCCATGCCGATCGAGACCGTGCGCGAGGTCACCTTCCAACTCCTCAAGGACGTCGAGAACCTGGACATCAACGTCTCCTACTCGGGCAAGACCGAGACGACCTCGGTCTTCCTCCAAAAGGGCGTCAGCGCCAACATGGTCACGGTCAACTCGGCCCAGTTCTCCCAGGAGGCCGATCTCGAGAGCACGGCGACCTACGACCTGTCGCTCGAGAAATTCAGCGGCGAGGCCAACGTCTTCAAGCTCGAAGCCGTCAACCTGCCGCGGCAGATCACCACCGAGTTCAGCGACCCGGCCACGAGCGCCCGCCTGTCCCAGATCAAGTTCACCGAGGGCGTCACCAGCCTCAAGCTCCAGCTCAAGCTCTACCTCCCCAAGAACCCGGACGACAAGGTCGTGCTCGACCGGCCCATGGAATTCTTCGTCCTGGCCCTCGACAACAACCAGACCCAGAAGCTCCGCGACATCGAGGCCGCGTCCGGCGGGGCCGAGACGGTCGGGCTCGACGCGATCGA
>JBFYNT010000289.1:0-5079 GCA_041304225.1 Candidatus Aminicenantota bacterium | reverse complement strand
TCGAGCCGTGATACTGGTAGGATTTGAGATCCCAGTAAACGGGAGAGCCGTCCTCGAGGATCTGGAGTTCCAGGCCGGCGTAGGCGGCGTCGCCCTCGAGCGGGGCGCGGATGCCCAAACCGTTATTGGCGGCTGGCGTGAGCTTGAACTCGAAGCGAAGGACGAAATCGGCGTATTCCTTGGCCGTATAGAGGTTCCCGCTCGCGAGCTCCGGCCGAATGACGATCCGGCCGTCCTCCGCGGCGTAGCCTTTAGTGTTGCCGGTCCAACCCTCGAGGTCGCGGCCGTTGAAGAGGGGAGCGAATCCCTCGTCGGCCTCAGCTTGCGATAGACCCGGGGCGGCCGCGTCGCGGGGGATCTCGCGGAGGAAGACGTTCCGGAAATAGAGGATGTTGCCGTGGGCCTGGAGCTCGATCTGCCCCGTCGGGTAGATCGGTTTGTCCCGCTCCCAGTAATTCTCGAGGACGGTGTTGTCGACGACGAGCCTATCGTTGAGATAGACCCAGACCCGCTCGCCGATCATGACGACACGGAAGGCGTTCCACTCGCCGACGGGGCGGTCGGCTTTCTCGAGAGGCTGGCTCTTCCCTTTCTGGTTGTTGTAGAGGCCGCCGGAGCCCGCGGGATTGGCGGCCGCGTCCCAGATCTGGACCTGGGGCGAACCCCGCAGGTAGAGGCCGCTGTCGCCGCCTTTCTCGATCTTCCAATCGACGAGTAGCTCGAAGTCGGCGTGATCGGACGCGGTGCAAAGGCTTTCGCCCTGACCGTCGAAGACGAGGGCGCCGTCGACGATCCGCCAATGGGCCCGCATCCGCTCGTCGGCCGCGGCTTGGGCGGCGGCCAGATCGGCGGGCGTCATCTTGGCCCGGGCCGGCGGGTCGGCGACCAGACCCTTCCAGCCGTCGAGCGTGCGGCCGTCGAAGAGGGGCACGAAGCCGCCCTGACGCAGCCGGTCACGGATGAGGCCGTCGATGCGGGCCCTCTCAGCCGGGTCCGCGGCCTTGGCCTCGACGCGGCGGAGAAGAGTATAGGCTTCGTGACCCGAGAGCCAACGCTCGTGGGGCGCCTGCTCCGAGGCCAGTTCGAGGAGCCCGGCCGCGGCCTGTTCGCCGAGGACGGGGTTGTCCAGGTACCGGGCGAGGAGGCGCAGGGATTCGGGCTCGCGGACGGCCGCGGCGCCGGCGACGACGAGCTTCTTGTCGGCGTCGTCGAACGGCTGGGCCAGCAGGCTCTCGAAGAGCGCGATCTTGCGCGGCCCGGCCGTGTTGGCCCGGCCGACGAGGCGGACGTAGCCCTCGACGGCCAGCAGGCGATGGCGCTTGCTGGCGGTCGTCGTCGCGATGCGCAGGAGCTCGCCCGCCGCCGCGTAGTCCGGCCATTGAGAAAGCGCGTAGATCGCGGCCGTCTGGACCTGGGAGTCCGCGTTCCCCGTCTCCTCGATGGCGGCGCGCAGGGCCCGGTCACCACCGACCCTCGGTAGGAGGCGCAGGACGACGGCTTTCCGGACGGGGGAGGCGATCTTCAGGAGCTCGACCAGGGCGGCCCCGCGTGTCGCGGGCGTCGCGTCGCGGAGCGCGGCGGCGGCGACCGCGTTCTGGAGGTTCACGATGTCCTCGCCGTCCTTGGCCTTCTCGAGCATGTCCACGAGGCCCGGGAGATCTCCTTCGCCGGCCAGCTTGGCCAGGGCGCCCATGGCGGCGGCCCGGGTCGCGGGGTCGGCGTCGCCGGCCAGGGCGAAGACGCGCCCGAACTCGCCGCGGGCGCCTTTCTCGCCGATGAGGTCGATGAGCACCCCCTTGCCCGGGTGGGGGATCGAATCGAGGAGGCGGGCGGCCTCCGGGACGACCTCGTCGGCCCGGGATCGCAACAGGGCCGCCTTCAAGGCCGCCGCTTCCTCCCGGTCGGCGCCCGCGAGAAGCGGGAAGAGGTCCGCGGGCCGTCCACCGCCGCGGGCCATGGGCAGTCGGATGGCCGCGAGCCGGACGACCTTCTCGGGGTCGCGCAGGCAAGCTCGAAGAAAGGCGAGAGCGTTCGCGGGGTCCCGGTGTCGCCCGAGCATGTCGACGATCGCCGCCCGGACGTCCGGTGGCGCCGCCTTGGCCTTCTCGATCCACCTCTCGACCTCGGCGCCTGTCCCCCGCGCGGCCAGCTCGAGGGCGGCGCCCCGGAGAGACCGGGACGGGCCGTCCACGGCGCGGTCGAGGTCGGGGAAGGCCTTCTCGCCGAGGATCGAAAACACCAGGGTCAGGGCTTCGACGGCGACTTGGCTTTCTTCGGGGCGACCGTATCCCGCGAGAACGGCCCGCGCGGCCTCCAGGGCCTGGGAGGTCCGGCCCGCTTCCTTCAGGCGCCGGGCATAGAGGAGATAGAGGGCCGGGGCCTGGGCCCGTTCGTCGTGCGAGGCGGCGACCCGGACCTTGGCCAGCGTGGGTCCGGCGGCCGGATCGCCGATATTGGCCAGGGCCGAGCGGGCGGCGCGGCGCACTCCTTCCTCGCCGTTCTCCGCGAGGACAAGGAGCTTTTTCACGGCCTCGCGGCAGCGCATCGCGCCCAACGCGTCGATGACGGCCACCCGGGCGCCGGCCGGCGTTTTGTCAAAGGCGGCGAGGAGGGCCCTGGCGGCCCCGGTCCCGCCGATCGTCTGCAGGGCCTGAGCGGCGGGCCCGGCCAGGACTTCGTCCGTAAGGTGTTTCGCCAGCGGCTTGACGGCCTCGGCCTTTCCGGTGAGCTGTACCTGGGTGATGAAGAACGCGGCGACGTCCTTGTCCAGGCTGGCGGCCAGGGCGGCGAGCAGGGCCTTGACGAACCCGAGCCGCTCGGCCTCCGCGCCCGTCCGGGTCACGTACGCGGCCAGTCCGTTGACCGCGAACCGGGCCGCCGCGTCGTTGGCCCCGTCCGGCGGGAGGACACGGGCGAAGGTCTCGGCGAGGGCGGCCGGGCCGACCCCGAGGATCTCGGCGCACAAGGCGTCCCGTGCGGCGGCGGTTTCGGCCGGGAAGCGCTCGAGAAGGGACGAGACCCGGGCCTTGAGGTCCCCGGTCCCGGCCGGAACGGTCTGGCCGGAGGCCGGAAGAACGAGAACCGCGGCGAGGGCGACGGCAACGACCCCGAGGGCAATGGCGGCGGGGATTTTTTTCATGGCGGATCTCCTCACGGTCGTCTCACAGGTGCCAGGGGGCCCGCATAGGCTGGCCGGCCAGGCGGTTGGCCGCCTCGTCGCCGGGGAAGGTGTCGGTCGCCGGATCGAACGTCAAGGGCCGGCCGAGCTGCACGGCGATCTTGGCCAGGTTGACCAGGGTGCAGGAGCGGTGGCCGTTCCGCTCGTTGAGGGCGAAGGGGCGCCGGGTCCGGACGGACTCGGAGAAGTCCGTGACCTGGGGCTCCGGATCGGGCAGGGCCGCGATCTTCTCGCGGAGGTTCGGGATATCGGACTCGAACCCGCGGTAGAGCTTTCCCTTCGGGCCTTCGAGGAAGGGCGCCGAGGTGTCCCGGTTCTCGCCGTCGAGGACGATGACGCAGCCGTCGGCATATTTCATCTCGACGCGGCGCCAGGCGCCGCAGGCGTCGGGGTGCTGCTGCGGGCAGTCGGCCGCGATCTCGACCGGGCTGGTGTCGTCCTTCTCGAGCAGGTATTGCACCGGGTCCAGGTAGTGCATGCCCATGTCGCCGAGGCCGCCTCCGTCGTAGTCCCAATAGCCGCGGAACGTGCCGTGGACGCGGTGGGGATGGTAGGGCTTCCAGGGCGCCGGGCCGAGCCAAAAGTCGTAATCGAGCTCCGGCGGCACGGGCTCGGGCCGGGCGTGGACGAGGCCGCTCCAGTAGAACTTCCAGTCGAAGCCCGTCGTCGCGCTAACCGTCGCCTTGAGCGGCCAGCCCAGGAGCCGGTTCGCGACGACCTTCTTGATCGGCCGGACGTCGGTCCCGAAACCGTAGAAACGGTCGGTGAAGCGGAACCAGGTGTTGATGCGGAAGACGCGGCCCGTGCGGCGGACGGCCTCGGCGACGGCCCGGCCTTCGGCGATCGTCCGGGTCATCGGCTTCTCGCACCAGACATCTTTGCCGGCCTCGGCCGCGGCGATGGAGATCAGGGCGTGCCAGTGAGGCGGCGTCGCGATGTGGACGATGTCGATGTCCGGCCGGGCCAGGACCTCGCGGAAATCCGTGTACCCGTCGACGCCGGGACCGGCGATCTCCAGGGCCGAGGCCAGGTGGCCGCGGTCGACGTCGCAGACGGCGCGCAGGACCGAGCCCTCGTAGCCGAGGTGGCCCTGACCCATGCCGCCGACGCCGACGACAGCTTTGGTCAGGGTGTCGCTCGGGGCCAGATAGCCGGGGCCGCCGAGGACGCGGCGGGGGACGATGGCCAGGGCGGCCGCGGCGGCGGCGCCGGTCCGGAAGAACTGGCGGCGTGTGAACTTGCGGGCGTTGGGCATGGGTCGATCCTCTCCAGGGGACTTTCCGGGTCATTATATTACATTTCGCCGGAAGATTCGGCCGGACCGTCAGTCTAAAATCATGAATGGCCGGATCGCGTCCGATTTCCAGACAAGCCGTCCCCGCCTGGGGACCGCTCCGCCGTCCGGCATCCCCGCTCGACAAGGAGGTCCGAATGCGTCCCTCTTCCCTCGGTATCGCCCGGCCGGCGGTCGTCCTGCCGGTCCTCCTGGGCCTTCTCCTCGGCTGCGCGGCCGTTCCCGCGGCGGCCCAGGACAGAGCCGCCTACCGCGATCATGCCGCCCTGACCAAGGCCGTCCAGGCGCTGGCCGGAGCGAACCAAGCCCTCGTCCGGGTCGCGTCTATCGGAAAGACCCGGGGCGGGCGCGATATCTGGGCGATCGAGATCGCCGGCCGCGGCGCCGTCCCGCCCGGGAAGCGCCCGGCCCTGCTCGTCGCCGCGGGCTTCGAGGGCGACGACCTGGCCGGCACGGAGCTCTCGCTGGCCGTCGCCGAGCTCCTGGCCAAGAACGCGGCCGCCGACCCGGCGGTCAAGCAGAGGCTCGAGGCCTCGACCGTCTACGTCCTTCCCCGGATCAATCCGGACGGAGCCGAGGGCTTCTTCGCGCCCCTCAAAACCGGGCT
>JBFYNT010000288.1:0-2669 GCA_041304225.1 Candidatus Aminicenantota bacterium | reverse complement strand
GCTCTTCCGATCTCGGCCGGGGCCGAAGGCCGGGCGGCCGGAACGGCTTCGCCCTTTTCGCCGATCGTCACCAGGGCCTGGCCGACCTTGACCAGCTCCTTCTCCTTGAAATGGAGCTTGAGGACCGTCCCGGCAAACGGGGAGGGCATCTCCACGACCGCTTTGTCGGTCTCGATCTCGCCCAGCACGTCGTCGATCTTGACCTCGTCGCCCTCCTTGACCAGCCAGCGGACGACCTCGCCCTCGGCGATCCCCTCGCCGACGTCGGGAAACCGGAATTCCTTGGCCATTTGTCAGTACTCCATGACCTGATGGATGGCCCGCAGGACGCGCTCCGGGCCGGGATAATAGAGGTCCTCTCGCTTGGGCAGGGGTATGGTGATGTCCGGGCCGGTGACGCGCAGGACCGGGGCGTTCAAGCTGAGCAGGGCCGTTTCGCCGATGGTGGCCGCGATCTCGGCGCCCAGCCCGCAGGTCTTCGGGGCCTCGTGGACGACGATGGCCCGTCCGGTCTTCTTGACCGAGGCCACGACGGTCTCCCTGTCCATGGGCGAGAGCGTGCGCAGATCGACGATCTCCGCGTCGACGCCTTCGGCGGCGGCCGCCTCGGCGGCTTGGCGGACGGCGGGGACCATTGCGCCCCAGGCCACGATGGTCAGGTCCCGGCCCTCCCGGACGACGGCCGCCCGCCGGAGCGGGAGCTCGAACGGCTCCTCGGGGACCTCCTGCTTCTCCGCCCGGTAGAGCTTGGTCGGTTCGAGGAACAGGACCGGGTCTTCGCTGCGGATCGAGGCGGCCAGGAGGCCTTTGGCGTCATAGGGGCTCGACGGGACGACGACCGTCAGCCCCGGGATCTGGCAGAACAGCGCTTCCGTGCTTTCGGAGTGATGCTCGAGGGCCTTGATGCCGGCGCCGTAGGGAGTGCGGATGGTCAGCGGCGCGGTGAACCGGCCCCTGGTCCTGTTCCTCAGCCGGGCGGCGTGGGAGACGATCTGATTGAAGGCCGGATAGATGAAGCCCATGAACTGGATCTCGGGAACGGGCCGCAGGCCGAAGGCGGCCAGGCCGATCGAGGCGCCGATGATGCCCGATTCGGCCAAGGGCGAGTCCAGGACCCGTTCGGGGCCGAACCTCTCGAAGAGCCCGTCGGTCGCCCGGAAGACGCCGCCGTCGCGCCCGACGTCTTCTCCGAGGACGAGGACCCGCGCGTCCCTCTCCATTTCCCCGGCCAGGGCCCGGTTGATGGCCTGGACCATGGTCATGATCATCGCCCTTCCTCCCCGGTCCGGGCCTTGAGATCGGCGAGCTGGGCGGCGAGGTCGGGAGGGATCGCCGCGTAGGTGTAGGCGAAGATCTCCTCCGGCGTCGCGGGCGGGCGGGACTCGGCCCGGGCCACGGCGTCCTCGACGAACTCCGTCGCCTCCTTCTGGACGCGCTCCTCGTAAGCCTCGTCCCAGAGCCCCTTGAGACCGAGGTGCAGGCGGAATCTCCGCAGCGGGTCCCGGCGCGCCCATTCCTCGACCTCCTCCTTGGTCCGGTAGCGGCCGGCGTCGTCGGAGGTGGTATGGTCGCCCATCCGGTAGGTGTAGGCCTCGATCAAGGTCGGACCCTCGCCCGCCCGGGCCCTATTCAAGGCCTCCCGGGCGGCGGCGTAGACGGCCAGCACGTCGTTCCCGTCGACCTGGACCCCGGGGAAGCCGTAGGCCACGGCCTTTTGGGCGATGGTCGCCGAGGCGGTCTGCCTGGACCGGGGCACGGAGATGGCGAACTGGTTGTTGACGCAGACGAAGACGTTCGGCGTCCGAAAGACGCCGGCGAAGTTCAGGCCCTCGTGGAAATCCCCCTCGGAGGTCGCGCCGTCGCCGAAGGTGGCGACGACGGCGACGGGCAGCTTGCGGAGCTTCGCGGCCAGGCCCGCTCCGGCGGCCTGGGGGATCTGGGAGGCCACGGGGATGGCGACCGGAAAGACGTTCAGCCCGTCGGGCGTCCTCAAGCCGGCTTCGTTCCCCATCCAAAAATGGAAGTAGTCGGCCAGGGGATAGCCGAGAGTGATGTATACGCCGAGATCGCGGAAGTAGGGAAAGAACCAATCCTCGCGGCCCATGGCCGAGGCCAGCCCGACCTGGCAGGCCTCGTGGCCCTGGCTCGGGGGGTAGGTGCCCAGCCGGCCCTGCCGCTGGAGCTTGACGGCCTTGACGTCGGCCGCCCTCGTCCGGACCATCCGTTCGTAGAGGCTCCGGAGCTCGGTGTCGGGCAGGCCGGGGTCCAGGCCGGGCAACGCCTGGCCCGCGTCGTCGAGCACGCGCAGCCGGTCGCCCTTGAGCGGATCGAAGCGTTCGATCATCACGGCTTGAGCGCCCAGTCCTTGAGCTTCTCGTACTCGACCTCGCCGCAGAGGGCGTCCTTGGTCCCGGGATTGAGGAAGGCCGGGACGCGCAGCTGGCCGCCGCACTTGGCCTTGAGGACGTCCTGGTAACTGCGCATGAGGTCCTGGTTGGCCTCGTCGTGCCAGACTTCGCGTTTCTCGAAGCGGACGGCGGTCTCGGCCTCCAGCTTCTCGACCAGGGGCATCATCCGGTGGCAATGGGGGCATTCCCTTCCGTGGAACATCAGCAGTTCGGCCATCAGGTCCTCCTGACGAAGAGGCCGCACCAGCACTCTCCGTCCTT
>JBFYNT010000287.1:0-4440 GCA_041304225.1 Candidatus Aminicenantota bacterium | reverse complement strand
TGTAGACCATCGCCCCGATCCAGAACAGGAACCAGACGACGGCAAAGACGATGCGCAGCGCCTTCTCCCCCCCGCCGAGCTCGATCGTCTTGTCGCCGATGTTCAGGATGAAGAACCCGGCCCACAGTCCGACGATCGAGACCATGAGCCAGATGATCGAACGGATGCGGGACTTCCCGGGCCGGCCAGGCTTCGTATCGCTCATAGGGTATCCTCCGTTTCCCCCCTATTTAGTGCTTTCCCGGAAGCCCTGTCAACCGCCCTTCCTCCGGGGGGAAAAGTATTTCGGACCCGCCGGCCGCCTGCTCCGACAAAACTCCTGAAGGAGGCCGCCCATGAAGTCCAGGAAAGATGTCCGTAGGGACGAGTGGGACGCCCGAACCGTCCCTCCCAGGGTCCGCCGCCGAGGCGAGGGCCGCCAGCAGGGCCTCGTCCTGATCCTCCTCGCCATCGGCATCCCGCTCGTCGCCTTCTTCATCCAGGTGGACGGCGCGCTGAGGTTCTCCGAAGTGGACAAGGTCTTCGAGAGGACCCTGACGGCCGCCGAGCAGCAGGAGATCCGGACGGCCATCGACAAGCATAAGTCCGGCCTCGACACCGTCCAGCGCATCGTCGAGGAGATCAAGGAGACCTACCGCGGCGAGACGGGGGCCAGCTACGAGCGCGACGTCTGGATCGTCCACGTCAAGGAAGGCCTGGCCATCCCGTTCAAGTACGTCCTCGCCGTCGGCGCGCTGCTCTTCCTCCTCGGGCTCGCGAGGCTCATCCTCTAGCCGTCCGGCGGCCGCCAAGGCCCCGAAGGCCCCGAATTCCGTCCGGCGGCCGCCCTAGTCGCTCGTGTAACCGATCTTCAGAGTGACCTGATAGTAGGCCACATTGCCCTTGTCGATGAAGCCGCGCGTTTCGACGACCTCGAACCAGCGCAGGTTGGACGCGGTCTTGGCGGCCTCGGCCAGCGCGTTCCGGATGGCGTCCTCGATCCCGATCTTGGAGGATCCCACGATCTCGAGCTTCCTGTAAACGTGTTCGCTCATGGGTGTCAACCTTCTATTCGTAGAATTCGATCCGGGCCACGGCGACGTCGGCGGAAAAAGCCCTTTTGGCGGCGACGACGGCCAGACGCTTCAAGCTTGCCTTATCGAGGGCGGTGGGCAGGTTCTCCGGGCTGAACGCGGCGAAGGGGATGTCGATCGGCTTCCAGGCCGGGCCGGCCTCGAATGCGGCCTCGTAGTATTGCCAGGGCAGCCGGGTGTCCTCTGTCCGCAGGTGGAGATAATAAACCGCGCCGTTGCCCCGGACCTGGAGACGGAGGCCTTGAAAGCGCCCGGCGTCGAAGGATCCCCCTCGCTCGACCAGCGGCAGCGCGGCCTGGACGAAACCGCCCTGGTTCTCGAGCGAAACCTGCCCCCGGAGCCGGAGACATCGCCGGCCGTCGATCGTCTCGTAGGTCGCCTCCCCGTCCGACACCCCGCCCATGACCCGGTCGGAAAAGGTCTGCCAACGGGTTCCCAGGGCGGAGACGCCGTCGCGGGCGAAATCGTCGACGAGGAATACGGGCTTCATGATCGCTCCCAGCGAAACCAGCGCGGTAGCCAAGGCCAGGGCCCTGAAAGGGGAGGGCATCTCAGCCCTACTTTCCCGGAGAGGCGGCGGGAGGCGTCCCGCCCTGGAACAGGCGCACGGTCTCCGGGTTGAACAGCACGATCATCGAGTAGACGCCCAGGGCCGTTCCGAAGGGCACGTGCGGCAGGCTGATGAACGAGATGACGAGCATCAGGATCCGGGCCCATTCCTTGTGCTGGATGAGGCCCAGGCCGCCGATCATCTGGGGCAGGCCGATGAGGCCCAGGAACGAGCTGGCGATGATGCCGATGAGGCGCAGGACCCCCGGCTCGATGTCGACGTTGGGGATCTGGGCGATCCCGAAGAAGACGAGGAACGCCAGCAGCGCCAAGCCCAGGCAGAACGCCCCGAAAATGACCCAAAGGAACCCGAGCACTTTCACGTGGTCTTTCATGCGGCACCTCCCGATACCCCCCATTATACGGAAGTCGGGTGCCCGGGGCCATTCTCTTGCTTTTTTGCCCCTGATAGCGGAGAATGGAGCGCTCCTGAGGAGGGCGGCGGATGGCGGTTTTTCTGACGATGTTCCTTTCGGCGGCCTCTTTCCTCCTCGTCCTCGCTGTCAACCCGGTCCGGGCCGTCGAGGGGACCTCTCTGGCCGCGGCCAACGAGGTCGTGCTGACTCCCGAGGAGCGGGCTACGGTTCTCCGGGGGAAGATCGTTTTGAGGGCCATTCCTTCGCCCGGCCGCAAGGGAAGGACCTATGAGGCCATCGGGCTCATCCAAGGCTCGCTCGAAGAGGCCGTGTCCGTTCTGACGGATTTCGACCGCTATCCCGAATACATGCCCAACGTCTCGGCCGCCAAGGTCTGCGAGCGGGTCGAGCCTTGCTCGATCATCGAGACCACGCTGCACCTGCCTCTCGGCGTTAAGAAACAATACCGCCTCCGCTACACGGGAACGCGGGAAGAAGACGGCTTCAGACTGAGCTGGGAGATGATGCCGTGGCCGGAGCTCAAGCCGAGCCACACCATCGCCGACACGTCGGGGTTCTGGCTCGTCCGGGCCTTCGACGAGGGCGGACTGATCGTCGTCTACCGCGTCTATACGGATCCCGGCCATGTCCCTCTCGGTTTGAAGGGGATCGCCCAGGGCGTGGCCAAGCACAAGATCCCGGACGGGATCGTCAAGCTGCGGGACAGGGTCCGGAGCGTTTTCCGGCCCGGCGCCAAATAATCGCGGCCCTCAGAGCTCCTCGCCGTAGCGGCCCGCCGACCCCAGGACCTCGCGGTTCTTCCTCTTGTACATCTCGACGAGGGCCGTCCGGGCCGGTCCGAGGTACTTGCGCGGATCGAACTCGCCCGGCGATTCGGCGAAGATCTTGCGGATGGTGGCCGTCATGACCATGCGGCCGTCGGTGTCGATGTTGATCTTGCAGACCGCCGAGCGGGCCGCCTGCCGCAGCTCGTCCTCGGGGACGCCGACGGCGTCCTTCATCCGGCCGCCGTACGTGTTGATCGCGGCCACGGCGTCCTGGATGACCGACGAGGCGCCGTGGAGGACGATGGGGAAGCCGGGCAGCTTCTTCTCGATCTCGGCCAGGATGTCGAAGCGCAGGGGCGGCGGGACGAGGACGCCGCGCGCGTCGCGCGTGCACTGCTCGGGCTTGAACTTGTAGGCGCCGTGAGAGGTGCCGATGGAGATGGCCAGCGAATCGACCGTCGACCGCCGTACGAAGTCCACGACCTGCTCGGGGTGGGTGTAGGTCGAGCGCTCGGCCTGGACCTCGTCCTCGATGCCGGCCAGGACGCCGAGCTCGCCCTCGACCGATACGGCGAGCGGCCGGGCGTAGTCGACGACCTGGCGCGTCAGGGCGATGTTGTCGTCGTAGGCCAGGTGCGAGCCGTCGATCATGACCGACGAGAAGCCGTTGTCGATGCAGGACTTGGCCAGCTCGAAGGTGTCGCCGTGGTCGAGGTGGAGGGTGATGGGGATGGGCAGGGCCGCGCCCTTGGCCTTCTCCATCTCCCGGGCCATGCGGACCGCGCCCTCGGCCATATAGCGGAGCATGGTCTGGTCGGCGTACTTCCGGGCGCCGCTCGAGATCTGGAGGATGACCGGCGAGCGCGTCTCGACGCAGGCCGTGATGATGGCCTGGAGCTGTTCCATGTTGTTGAAGTTGTAGGCCGGCACCGCGTACTGCCCGGCGAAGGCGCGCCGGAACATGTCGTTGGTGTTGCTGAGGCCGAGATCTCGATAGGACACGGGCATGGTCGTCTCTCCTCGAAGCGGGATGGGATGAGGGAATCATACCCCATCGCCGCGGCCATTTCAAAACCTTGTCATTTCGGGGGGCCTCTGGTATAACCCGGAGAGACCGTGTGCCCGACAATCCGGAGAGAGGGAAGCCCCGCATGACCAAGCGTATCGCCCTGTCCGTCTGTCTCGTCCTCGCCGCGACGTCCGTTCTCGCCGCCCAGGCCCGGGTCGAGGCCGTGAAGAGCGGCGACACGTTCGCCTTCCGGGCCGGCGGCGCCGCCGTCGCCCGGATCGTGCCGTTCGCGGCCAAGGACATCGCCGTGACCGACGCCGTCCGCGAGATCGGGCCGGGCCTTTTCGAATGGACCCGGACCTTCACCCACGGCGGCCAGGACTACGTCCGGCCCGTGCGGCTGACGATGGAGCTCGAAGCCGGCTACGCTTCGCGCTACAGCCTCATCCCGGCCGTCATGTACGACGGCAACGGCTGGGGCAACGGGCTCGAGCCCAAGGGCTTTGTCAAGGACGGGCAGCCCTGGACCTTCGCTTATCATCGCTCCTCGATCGCCGGGGCGACCTACTCCGAATCGGAGGCCTGGTCGGTCGCTCTGTTCGGCG
>JBFYNT010000286.1:0-3647 GCA_041304225.1 Candidatus Aminicenantota bacterium | reverse complement strand
CCAGACGATCTGGAGCCCGGTCTCCTGCGAGACCATGGTCAGGGACACGACGTCCTGTTCCCGGACCGCCGCTGCCGCCGCGACGCGCCCCTCCGGTCCGAGGACCGGGCCCCGGAAGAGCATGCCGAGGACCACGAGCCCGACGAGGACGCCCGCGGCCGACGCGGCGGCCCAGCGCGGCCAAGGGGTCGGTCTTACGGCCGCCGCCCCCACTCCGCCATTCCCCGCCGAAGCCGTCGCCCGGGCCATCAGGGCCTGCCATTCGCCCTCCGTCCAGTCCGGAACGCCCTCTCCCTTCGCCGCCGTCCGGAGCGCCCGCAGCGTCGCGCGATACGCTTCGAGCTCCGTCCGGCAGTCCGGGCAGGCGTCGACGTGGGCCCGGAAGTCCCGGGCCCGCCGCGGCCCTAGGTCGTTCCCCGCGGCGAGCGGCATGAGTCGACGCGCTTTTCGGCAGGTCATCGTCCTTCCTCCAAGTGGGGAAAATCGCGGCGCAGGACATCGCGCAGCTTCCGGCGGGCCTTGGACAGGTGGACCCGGACGGCGATGGCCGAACACCCGAGCGTCCCGGCCGTCTCCCGGACGTCGAGCTCCTCGAGGTCGCGCAATACCAGGACCTCGCGCTCTCTCGGGCTGAGGACGTCGAGCGAACGCAGGATGTCCGACCGGACCTCCTGCCTCTCCCGGCCGGCCTCGGGATCCGCGGCCGCCGAACCGGTCGTCGCCGCCGGCGCCCGTTCGACGACGTCCCGGAAAGCCGCCTTCTCCCGCGCTCTCTTCCGCCAGCGGTCCCGGGCCTCGTTGGCGGCGATCTGGAAGAGCCAGTTGCGGAAGCTGCGGGAGGCGTCGTAGCCGCCGAGCGAGCGGAACGCCCGCAGGAGCGCCTCCTGGGCGATCTCCCGGGCGTCCTCGGCGTCGCGGGTCAGCCGCCAGGCCAGGGCCAGCAAGGGCCGCCGGTACGGGCTGACCAGCGGTTCGAAGGCTTCGGTGCGGCCGGCGAGGACCATGGCGACGAGCTCCTTCTCCGTCTCGTTCATTCGCATGGTTCTACCCCGGCCGGGGGGAAAACGTTAAGGCGGGACGAGGTCCGGCCTACGGTTTGGTGCCGACGATGATCAGGTTCTCGGTGTCCACGTAGCAGGTGCCGTTCTCGAGGGACATGTGGTAGGCGGCCTTGACCTTGTCCGGGGCCTCGCGGTGCATGTTCAGGATGAGCGTCTGCTTGGCCTTGTGGAGGCCGGAGTTGACCAGCCAGTTGTTGATGTTGAAGCGCTTCATCTTGTACTTGTAGGCCCGCACGTCCTGGAAGCCGTTCTTGGCGAAATAGCTGACGAGGAGGGTCTTGGTGAAGGTCCGCCGCGTCTCCTTGTGCTTGAACATCTCGGTGTACCAGTCGACGATCTCGGGGTCCTCGCCGGGCGGCACGCCCTCGGCGATGATCAGCTGGCCGCGGCACTTCAGCAGGTCGTAGCAGCGCAGGAAGGCCCGGTCGAGGTTGTCCAGGATGTGGTGGAAGACCATCCGGCCGACGATCTTGTCGAACAGGTGGTTGTGGAACAGGCTCTCGTTGATGTCCCAGCGGACCATGGAGATGCCGTCCCACTTGCCCCGCTTGAGCATGGAGTCGGAGAAGTCCATGCCGACGACGTGGCGGACGTGCGGCCGGATCGACCGGGCCATGGCCCCGGTCCCCGTGCCGACGTCAAGGACCAGGTCGTCGCGGGAGAACTTGGCGACCTCGATGATCCTCTCGATGTAGCCGGTGTCCTTGGTCCAGTAGAGCCGGTCGTAGTTCTTGGCCCGGATGTTCCAGAAGTGCTTGTCGGGCATCGCGCTTGACCGCCTCAGCCGCCGACGTGGACGAGGTCTTTGACCTTCTTGAAGACCGACAGGACCTTGTCGACCTGTTCGTCCGTGTGGGTGGCCATGTAGCTCGTCCGCAGGCACGAGAACTCGGGCGGCACGGACGGCGGCAGGGCCACGTTGGTGTAGATGCCCTCGGCGAAGAAGACCTTCCAGGCCTCCAGGGCCTTCATCATGTCGCCGATGACGATGGGGATGATGGGGGTCTCGCTGTCGCCGATGTTGTAGCCCATGGCCCGGAGCTCGCTCCGGACGCGGGCGGCGATGACGTTGACCCGTTCGACCCGTTCCGGCTCGGCTTCGAGCACGTCCAGGCAGGCCAGGACCGTGGCCACGTTGGAAGGCGGCAGGCTGGCGCTGAACATGAACGGCCGGGCGAACATCTGGATGAAGTGGACGGCCTCCTTGGGGCCGGCGATGAACCCGCCGACCGAGGCCAGGGACTTGCTGAACGTGCCCATGACCAGGTCGACGTCCTTCTGCATGTCGAAGTGCCAGCCCGTGCCCCGGCCGCGGCCGAGGACGCCGATGGCGTGGGCGTCGTCGGACATGAACCGGGCGCCGTACTTCTTGCAGATGGGGAGGAGCTCGGGCAGCTTGGCGATGTCGCCGCCCATGCTGAAGACGCCGTCGACGATGACCAGCTTGGCCGGTTCCTCGGGCAGCGCCTTCAGGACCCTCTCGAGGTCGGCCGGGTCGTTGTGCTTGTAAGTGCGGATCTGGACGTTCTTGAGGACCTTGGCCATGCGCACCCCGTCGATGATGCTGGCGTGGACCTCTTTGTCGGTGATGATGATGTCATCCTTGTCCATGATGGCCGGGATGGTGCCCAGGTTGACCTGGAAGCCGGTGCTGAAGACCAGGGCCTCCTCCATCCCGACGTACTTGGCCAGCCGCCGCTCGAGCTCGAGATGGAGGTCGAGGGTGCCGTTGAGGAAGCGGGAGCCGGTGCAGCTCGTCCCGTATTTCCTGACGGCCTCGATGGCCGCTTCCTTGACCTTGGGGTGGTTGGTCAGCCCGACGTAGTTGTTCGAGCCGATCATGATGAACTTCTTGCCCTGGATGTAGACCTCGGTCCCTTCGGCGTGCTCGATGGGGATGAAATAGGGGAAGAGGCCCATGGCCTGGGCCGTCCGGGGATTGAGGGGATAGCCGTATTTCTGGGCGACCACGGGGTCGGAGTAGAAGCCCTTACATTTCTCGAAAAGGTCCATTGTCACGTCCTTGAGGAAGGATTTCAGCCCCCAAGTATAGATTTTCGCTCCAAGTAAGTCAATTTCGGGCTCTCTGGCCCCTAGCGGATGGGCCTCGTCAGGCAGGTCGGGCCGCCGGCGCCCTTGACGGAGATCTCCTTCCCTTCAAAGGTCAGGACCTCGATCCCGGCCTTCTCGAGCACCGCGGCGGTCCGGGGATTGCCGGCCAGGGCCAGGCATCTCCCTGGGGCCAGGGCCAGGACGTTGGTGGCCATGGTCGGGTACTCCCCCTCGGGGACCTCGAGAAGCTCG
The DNA here is from genome assembly GCA_041304225.1 of Candidatus Aminicenantota bacterium. Classification (GTDB taxonomy): domain Bacteria; phylum Acidobacteriota; class Aminicenantia; order Aminicenantales; family Saccharicenantaceae; genus RBG-16-66-30. The sequence goes on along the minus strand of JBFYNT010000286.1, from coordinate 282 downwards.
AAGCCCATGTCCAGGAGTCGCTTGCGGAAGGGGACGGGGAGGAGCCGGGAATAGACCAGGAGCTTCCTCTCGTCCACCGGGCTGAGCATGGACATCAGGTGGAGGACGTCCCCGGGACCGTCCCAATGGGGGAGGGGGACCTCGACGACCTCGCACCCGTCGGCCGCGACGATCTCGCGGAACTGGCGGATGCCCTCTCCGTTGGTCCGGTAGCCATGGCCGATCGCCGCCGTCCGCGCGTCGAGCCAGACGAAGTCGCCGCCTTCGATGGTCCCGGGCTCC
>JBFYNT010000285.1:0-11559 GCA_041304225.1 Candidatus Aminicenantota bacterium | reverse complement strand
CGTTCGAGGCGTCCTGGACGTAGGCGAGCCAGCGGCTGTCGGGGGACCAGGCAAGGTCGCCGAACATGCCGACGTCGGAAACGCCGATGCGGGTCAGGGACTTCTTCGTGAGATCGTAGATCCAGAGCTGATTGTCCTTGTCGGCGAAGGCCAGCCATTTGCCGTCGGGCGAGGGGACGCCGTCGAAGCGGATGACCTTGGCCCCGGTCGTCAGCTGTTCGGCCGGGCCCAGCCCGTCGGCCGCGCAGCGATGGAACTCCCATTCGCCGGTCGCGTCGTTGAGGACCATCAGGCTCTTGCCGTCGCCGAGGAAGCGGGCCGCCCGGGCCCGGACGCCCTCCTTACGGCTGACCCGGACCCAGCGGCCGTCACCGACCGGCGCGACGAAGACGTGGCCGCGGGAGACGAGGACGACCCGATCGCCGTTCGGGGAGGCGTGGCCCGAGGTCAGGTAGTCGAGAGGCTTGGTCACCCAGCGCTCGCGCATCTGGTCGAAGTCGGAGGGTAGCGTGACAGCCAGGGCGGCATCCGTGTTCGCGGCGATGTCGTAGACATGGATGTCGGCCACGAGCTGGTAGGCGATCCGGCCCGCGTCGAGGCTCGGCGAGCTGGCGTCGAAGCCCTTGTGGAAGGTGTGCTGGCTGAGCCCGCCGCCCTTGAGGTCCATGGACCAGATGTTCATCGAGCCATCGCGGTCGCTCAGGAAGTAGACGCGGTCCTTCCAGACCATCGGGTTCTTGCTCGTGCCGGCGTAGTCGGCGGTCAGGGGCGCGGCTTCGGCGGCGCCGAGGGTGAAGGCCCACAGGTTCTGGGCCGTGCCGCCCTTGTACCGCTTGGTATAGCTTCCCTGGAAGGGGAGGCGGGTGAAATAGAGCGTCCGGCCCGCGGCGTCGAAGGAGCCGTCGGCGGCCTGGTTGAGGGGCAGGAGCGACTCGGCGCCCGTGACGGGGTCGAGGACGACGAGCTGGGCGTTGGGCAGCGTCGCATACTTCTGCGTGGCGTAGAGGATCTTGCCGTCCGGCGTCCAGCCGGCGACCGTTCCGCCCTGCCCCGCGAAGGTGCGGCGCGCGGGCAGGCCGCCGGAGATGGGCATCGTATAGACCTCGGTCGGGCCCTCGTACTGGGCGGAGAAGGCCAGGATCTGCCCGTCGGGAGAGATGGCCGGATAGGCTTCGATGCCGGAGTGCGAGGTCAGGCGGCGGGCCGTTCCGCCGCGGACGTCGACGGTCCACAGATCGCCCTCGGAGGTGAAGACGACGGTGTCGCCGTGGATGGCCGGGAACCGGTAGTAGCCGGTCCGGCCGGCGACGGGGCCGGCCTGGACGGATGCCAAGACCAGGAAAACGACGGAAACGAGGCCGAGCGCTCTCTTCATGGGCTGCTCCTTGACGCGATTCGCGAGGCCCCATTGTAGTGAGCCGGGGCGGGGAAAATCAACGCTTTTCGTGAATGGCCGCGCCAACCCTTCGCCGCTCCCGTTCGTCTATCCGGATGACGGGAGAAATCCGCGGCTTCGAAGAGGAGCGAGAACCATGCTGAAAAACATCCTCATGGTCGTGTTGCGGAACATCCGCCGGCACGCCGGCTATTCGTTCATCAACATCTTCGGCTTGGCCCTGGGCATGGGCTGCTGCCTGATGATCGCCCTCTGGGTGGCCGACGAGCTGAGCTTCGATCGGTTCCACGAGAAGGCGGCCGACCTCTACAGGGTCGAGGAGGACCAGTCCTATTCGGGCCGCGTTTACCATGTGACCGTTACGCCGCATCCTCTGGCCCCGGCGCTGAAGGCGGAGGTCCCCGAGATCGCCGAGGCGACCCGTGTCGTCTGGTTCACCGGCCAGCTCTTCCGCCACGGCGACAAGGCCTTTTTCGAGGACAACGTCCGGGCCGTCGACCCGTCGTTCCTGACGATGTTCTCCTTCCCTCTCGTCCGCGGGGACGCGGCCACGGCCCTGGCCGGTCTGAACTCGGTCGTCCTGTCGGAGGACACGGCCCGGAAGTATTTCGGGACCGAGGACGCACTCGGCAAGACCCTCACGGTCAACAACGACACCGACCTCAAGGTCACGGGCGTTCTGAAGAACTTCCCCAGGAACTCGACCATGCGCTACGACATGGTCGTCCCGTACGAGCTGCTCAAGGCCAGGGGCGGGACGAACGAGGAATTCGGGTCGAATTCCATCGGGACCTACGTCCGGCTCCGGCCCGGAACCCCGGCGGCCGCCGTCGACGCGAAGATCAAGGGCTTCGTCAAGAAGCGCGTGCCGGACAGCGCCACCGACCTCCTCCTCAGCCCCTACACGAGGATCCACCTCCACCAGTATTTCGGCTACGAACGGCAGACGGCCGTCCGGTACGTCTATATCTTCTCGGTCATCGCCGCGTTCGTCCTCCTCATCGCCTGTATCAACTTCATGAACCTGGCCACGGCCCGGTCGGCCGGCCGGGCCAAGGAGGTCGGCCTGAGGAAGGTCGTCGGGGCGCTCCGCGGCCACCTCGTCGCCAGGTTCTACGGCGAGTCCATGACCTACGCCCTTCTGTCGCTGGGCGTCGCCCTCGTCCTGGTCCGCCTCTTTCTGCCCTGGTTCAACACGCTCTCCGGCAAAGCCCTGTCTCTCGACCTCTGGGCCAACAGGGGCATTCTCCTCGGGATCGCGGGCGTCACCGTGGTCACGGGGATCCTGGCCGGCAGCTACCCGGCCCTCTTCCTGTCCTCGTTCCATCCCGTCCGGGTCCTCAAGGGCAGCCTCAAGGCCGGGTCCGGCGGGGCGGTTTTCCGGCGGGTCCTTGTCGTCGTCCAGTTCGGCCTGTCCGTCTTCCTGATCATCGGCACCGCCGTGGTCACCAAGCAGATGCTCTACATGAAATCGAAGGCGCTCGGCTACGACAAGGAGCAGGTCCTATACATCCCCCTGCGAGGCCTGACGACCCAGACCTACGGCGCCCTGCGGGAAGAGCTGCGGAAGGACCCGCGGGTCCTGGCCGTGGCCTCGGCCAGCCATCTGCCTTGCGCCATCGGCAGCAATTCGAGCGGCGTGCGCTGGGAGGGGAAGGACCCGAATCAGGTCGTGCTGGTCAGCATGTGCGCCGTCGACTACGACTTCCTCGACGTCATGAGGATCGGCCTTGTCGAGGGCCGGAACTTCTCGCGGGAGCTCCAGACGGACGCCCGGCAGGCCTTCCTGGTCAACGAGGAGGTCCGCAAGCTCATGAACAAGACGTCGGCCGCGGGGGAGGCGTTCTCCTTCGCGGGCCGCGACGGGCGGGTGATCGGGGTCATGAAGGACTTCCACTTCGAGGAGATGCAGTCGAAGATCGAGCCCCTGGCCGTTTTTGTCGACAACGCGAACGGCATCCCGCAGTGGGGGGGCTACGTCCTGCTCCGCGTCGCCCCGGGAGATGTCCCGGCCACGATCGAGGCCGTCCGGAAAGCCTGGAACGCCGTCAACCCGCTTTATCCGTTCGACGTCCGGTTCCTCAACGAACGCGTCGACGAGATGTACCGGACCGAGGAGCGGGCGGGGGGGCTCCTCCGGACGTTCGCCGTCCTGGCCGTCCTCATCGCCTGTCTCGGCCTGTTCGGGTTGGCCTCCTTCACGGCCGAGCAAAGGACGCGCGAGATCGGCATCCGCAAGGTCCTGGGCGCTTCCGCGCCCCGTATCACGGCCATGCTCTGCCGGGAGTTCCTCCTCCTGGTCCTCGTGGCCAACCTGCTGGCCTGGCCGGCGGCCTACTGGGCGATGGGGAGCTGGCTGAAGGGCTACGCTTACAGGACGGATCTCGGCTTGACGACCTTCATCCTGGCCCTTGGCCTGGCCCTGGCCATCGCTCTCCTGACGGTCAGCTTTCAGGCCGTCCGCGCGGCCGTCGCTAGCCCCTCCGATTCGCTGAAATACGAATAAGCCGGCTCGGGCCCCGGAAGTGGTAGGATGGGCGGAGACGCCCCCGGGAACACCTTGTGAGCTCACGGCGAATAGACAGATCCGACGGCCGGCGGGGTCTTTATTCCTGGAAAGACGATCGACGGTTGCGCGAACTCGAAGAGCTGTATGGACGCCATGGGGAGGACCTCTATCGCTATCTCGTTTTCCGGCTCGGTTCGGCCGAGGACGCCGAAGACGTCCTCCAGGAGTGCTTTTGCCGGTTCGCCCGCTACGACCTGCGCTGGAGGCTCGTCCGCGACCCGCGGGCGTTCGTCTTCCGGGTGGCGCGTAACGAGGCCAATCGCTTCCTGCGGCGCCGGATCGGCCGGCGTCAGGGGGAGGCGGAGATCATGAGGGGCGCGCGGAACGGGTTCGCCGCGGCGTTTGTCCCTCCCGACGAGCCGTCCCTGGTCCTCCTCCTGGCCCGGGTCGAGGGGCTTCCCGCGGAACAGCAGGAGGCCGTCTACTTGAAGGTGTTCGACGGCCTGACCTTCAAGGAGATCGCGTCGGTCTGCGGCGTATCGGCCAACACGGCCGCCAGCCGCTACCGGTACGGCATCGAGAAGCTCCGCGAGGCCGTGGGAGGGAAAGCGTGAAGGACGACAGGATGAATGAGGTCGCGCGAGGATCGTCGGACATCGAACGGGACCTGGGGAGGCTCACTCCAGCCCCCGTCCCGCCGGGGCTGCGTCAGCGGATCATAGGCCGGGCCCGCGAATCCCGGGGGAAGCCCCTGCTCTCACCGGCGATGAGGATCGCGGCCGTCACCTGTTCGGTCCTGATCGTCGCGCTCCTGGCGGTCGATCCCTCCCTGAACCGGCTTGAGAGGGCCCGCCTGGCGGCGCTCGTCGACGGACGGGGACACCCCGTCCCGGCCGAAGAGATGTCGTCCGTTCTGGCCGAAGTCGTGGGAGAAACAGGAGTTACGGCGGGAGCGGCCCAGTTCGCCCGGTGGGAGATCATCGCCGCGGCCGCGGCTCGCAAGGAACAGGGACGTCAAGTCACAGAAGCCCGGAAACGCCTGAAGGGATGGTTGGCCAATGAAGCTCTTGAAGATCTTATCTAGGATCGGTGTCGTTCTCCTGATCATCGCCGCGCTTGTCCTTGTTATCCGCGCCGCCCTGAATTTTACGGAAGGGCGGGCGCTGGCCCGGACCCTGGCCGAACTCAAGGCCAAGGGGATCCCCCTGACGGCTCAAGATCTGATCCCCCCGTGTCCCGACGAAGACAATGCCGGCCGTCTTTGGAAAGCTTTTGAAAGCCTCGTGACGCTCACGGGACGGCAGACCCGGGTTCCCGGCCGGCCGTCCCCAGCCGAGAAAAGCGACCGCAGGGTGTCGGCCGAGGTCGGCCAGCTCATCAGTCGGATGTGGCTTGGTTTTTCCGAGGGCAAGCCGTTGGACCCGGCCGACAAAGCCGCGCTCAAGGAGGTGATCCTCAAGAACGCCAAGGCCTTCGAGCTTGTGGCCGAGATGGGGGATAAGCCGTGCTTTCTCTATCGGGATCCCGCCCATTCCCTCTCGGAGAGAGTAGCTCCGGACGCGGTCAAAATGATCCAAACGACGAAGCTCATGTTCTTATCGGCGCTTTTCCGTGCCGAAGACGGCGATGCCGGCGGCGCGATCGCCGGGCTCGTTACCGGCCTGAAGTTCACGCCCCTCGTGGCCCAGGAAGGGACCCTCATCGCGTTCCTTATTTCCATGGCCGATACCCGGCTCCTCTCCATGGGTATCGGGGAGGTTTGCGCCGGACGGGCCCTGGAGGACAAGGATCTCGTCCGTTTGATGGGCGTTCAGGACCCCAGCCCGTGGCGGCAGCGGCTGGCGGCCGCTTTTCGGGGCGAGAGGGTCATACTGCTCGAGACGGGGGAGGATCTCTTCAAGGCGGGCCTCGGCGACCTCGGCTCCGTTTTCGAGGGCGCGAACTTTTGGCAGAAACTCGGTCTCTGGATCCTCCGGCCGCTCCTGAAAAAGGATATGCGCCAGGCCCTGTCGGCGTTCGACTGGCTGGCGGCCCAGGCCTCTGTCCCATATTATCAGAGCCGGGCCGATCTGAAGGCTTGGGACCTGCGGAAGCGTCCCTGGTACGGATACCTGTCCAGGTTCTTCATCGGCAATTTCGAAGCGGCGTTCATGAAAGTCGCCATGATCGAAGCGGTCATGTCGGCCAACCGGACCGGCTTGGCCTGCCGGCTTTATAAGAGCCGGACGGGGAGGTACCCTGACAGCCTGGAGGCGCTGGTGCCTGATCTCCTGACCGAGATCCCCATCGATCCGTTCACGGGCAAGCCGCTGGTCTATCGGCGCGAGGGGGAGGGCTTCATCGTCTACAGCCTCGGATCGAATGAGAGGGACGACGGCGGCCGGTCGACCTACATGATCACCCAGCTGGTCATGGGCAAGGACGACGACTGGACCTGGAAAGACGACAAATGACGGACGAATACATGGCCCACGCCTATCGGGCGATCGACGGGAGCGTGGTCCCGAGAACGGAGCGACTCACCTCATCGTCGATGGGGACTTCTTAAATCAGGGATGAAATAGACGGCGAAGACGCGCGTTCTCCTGTAAAAGCCCCGGTAATTTGATTTATCTCATTGTAAATAAATGGGATAATAATTTGAAAAAAAATGTTGACAATTTCTAACAAATAGTTAGAATAATATCACTATGTTAGATATTAATAACATATCGATGGGCGGAGAGTGATGATGAGAAAAAAGGCATTGTTCATCGCTGTCGGCATTCTTGTTCTCCTGAGCCTGCCTTTGCTGGCCCTTAAAAGCCACCTGGCCGGGAGCACGCAGGAGATCGTCACGGCTGTGATCGTTTTGGCGACGATAGGCTTCGCCGTCTATTTCTGAGGAGGAACTATGAAAAGAACGGTTCTCATGTTCGTCATCAGCGCTTTGGTGCTGGCCACCCTGGGCCTTTGGGCGCTCAAGGGACATCTCGCCGGGAACATCCCGGAGATCGTCCAGGCCGGCATCGTGCTGCTCGTGGTCGGCTTCGCCGTCTTTCTCGGCCTGTCGAGGCTGCGGAGCCACCGTCTCGGTGAGCCGGGCGAAGACGAGCTGTCTAAAACGGTGATGACCAAGGCCTCTTCGCTGGCCTACTACGTCTCGATCTACTTGTGGCTCTTCGTCATGTACATCAGCGACAAGACGACCCTCGAAGCTCATACCCTCGTCGGCGCCGGCATCGCGGGCATGGCCGTCGTCTTCGTCCTCTGCTGGCTGGGCGTCAAGCTCTTCGGGATGAAAAATGCATAACCGGATCAAGGAGCTGAGGGCCGGGCGGGATCTTTCCCAGCTCGAGCTGGCCCAGAAGGTCGGGGTGAGGCGAGAGACCATCGTCTTCCTGGAGAAGGGGAAGTACAACCCTTCGCTGAGGCTGGCGCACGACATCGCGAAATTCTTCGGCCTGGCCATCGAGGCGGTCTTCCTGTTCGACGACGAGGCCGGGCCGGGCGGGGGGACGGCCGCCGTTTGAGGCTGCCCGGAGGGCCTAGTAGACGCAGGAGCGGGCGGCCTCGGCGTAGACGCGCAGGTTCTCCGGCGGCGTTTCGAAGAAATGGTCGCAGCAGGAGAGGATATAGCCTCCGTCGCCTCCCACCTTCTCGAAAAGCTCGCGGACCTTGGCCCGGATGGTCTCCGGCGAGCCCTCGGTCAGGACGTTGAACTGGTCGAGCCCGCCGATGAGGGCCAGCCGCCCGCCGATCTTGGCCTTGAGCTCCCACGGCTCCTGGTTGCCGCCGATCGACGGCGGGGCCAGGGTTTCCGAGACGTCGCAGCCGTTGGCGACGATGTGCTCCTCGATGCCCTTCGTCCCGCCGCAGGTGTGATACACGGCCTTGAAGCCCAGCGCGTGGAGGGCGTCGTGCATCTTCCGGTCGTAGGGCAGGCAGTATTCCGCGTGGAGGGCGGGGGAGATGAGCGTCGACGAGGCCGCCCCGCCGCCCGTTTCGATGAGGTCGAAGCGGGCCCCCTTCATGGACTCGATGAAGCGCAGCTTCTTTTCCAGGAGGATGCGCATGAGCTCGTGGACCCAGGCGGGATCGTCGAAGGTCCGCAGGATGAGAGTCTGGACGTCGATGAGGCAGGCGGCGTGCTGCCAGCACCCGGCCTGGTCGCCCCAGACGAAGCCGCGCAGGATGCCGTCGTCGCCGACGGCGTCGTAGGCCCGGCCGACCGGCGCCGGGTCGAGACGCGGCACGGGCATGTACTTTTCGATGAGCCGGATGTCGTCGTCGCGCTTGATCAGGTACTCGGAGACCCAGGTCGTCATCCGGTCGCCCTCGGCCGCGTAGGTCAGGGTCCCCCCCGGCGTGGTGATGGTGTGCCGGGCCACCCGGTGATCGGGGTCGGCGCTGAGGATCTCCGCCTCGTCCCGCCACTCGGGGGTCGAGAACTTGGTGAAGTCGGCGTCCGTGAGCCAGAACTGGCCCATGTCCTGGAAGTACTGGACGGACGCGTCCAGCCCGAACAGGCGGAAGGCCTCGAGGTCGCTCAGGCCTCCGAGAAACGTGTCCAGATGGTACGTCTGCCACTGGTGGACCGTGGCCGGCAAGCGGTCCGGCTTTTCGCGGGCCAGGGCGCGGAGCATCCGTTCTTTCGGGGTCACGGCCGGATTATACTACGGGGAGCCGTCAATAATTGACATGATCTTTGCTTCTCCCGAGTACTAGCCGGGCGATAGAGAAGTTTGATTTTTCATCTGCGTTCCATTAAAAGGGAGGGACAAAGGAGGCCCCCATGACGCCCACGCTGTCCCCCCGCGCCCGCGGATCCGTTCTCGCCTTCCTGACGGCCCTCGTCGTCGCCGGCTCGATCGCCTGCTCCGACCGGGCCCCGGCGCCCCTCGCGGCGGATAAGCCCCCGGTCCCGCTCCTCGCCGAAGACGCCGTGCGCCTGTCCAACGACCCGGCGAAAACCGAGATCTTCCGGGACGCCGGGCTCGGCCTGTTCATCCACTGGGGCCCGAACTCCCAGGTCGGGACCGAGATCTCGTGGCCGCTCTTCAACGCCTCGGACGACTTCGTCAAGGAGTATTACGCCCTGGCCTCGACGTTCGATCCGGCCGGGTTCGATCCCGGCCAATGGGCCCGTCTGGCCAAGCTCGCCGGCATGGAATACGTCGTCTTCACGGCCAAGCACCACGACGGCTTCTGCATGTTCGACACGGACTACAGCGATTTCAAGATCACCCGGACGCCCTACGGCAGGGACATCGCGGGCATGGTCGCCGAGGCCTTCCGCAAGGAGGGGCTGCTGGTCGGGTTCTACTACTCGCCGGGGGATTTCCGCTACCAGTGGGTGACGGGCCAACGCACGGGCCACATCTACGAGCCGGGATTCGACAGCCCGGCCCCGTTCGGGCCCAAGCAGAAAAATTTCCTCGACTACGAGCGCGGCCACATCGAGGAGCTGCTGACCCGCTACGGCGACATCTTCATGCTCTGGTTCGACGGCAAGTGCGAGCCCTTGAAGAAGCACAGCTGGCGCGTCCGCCAGGACGTCTTCATCGGCCGCGGCGAGATCCCGACCCCGGAACAGGAGATCCCCGGGAAAGCCTCCGACGTGGCCTGGGAGAGTTGCCTGACCACAAGCTATCAATGGTCCTACCTCCCGGGCGCGGTGGTCCGGCCGTCGTCCGAGATCATCGAGAACCTCGTCCACATCCGGGCCCGCGGCGGCAACATGCTCCTCAACATCGGGCCCCGCCCGGACGGACGGATCGCTCCGGCCGACGAGGACGTCCTTCGCGACCTCGGGCTGTGGATGATGCTCTACGGCGAAGCCGTCCGCGCGGTCCGGCCCTGGAGCGTCACGAACGAGGGCGATGTCTGGTTCACCCATAAGCGGGCCGAGGGCACCGTCTACGCCCTGGCCGTCCTGGACGAGCGGAACTCCCGGACCCTGCTCCTCAGATCCGTCTCCGCCACGCCCGGGACCAAGGTGACCCTCCTCGGCCAGGAAGGGGACCTGCCCTGGGAGCAGACCCCCGACGGGCTGAAGATCTCCGTGATCCGGAAGCAGACCATCCGCCTGGTCAAGGCCAAGCCGGCCCCGGACCAAACCGAGACGAGCGACATCCAGCGGCTGACCTGGGGACTGGAAGCCCCCGTGGCCGTCAAGATCACCATGGCCCAGGCCCCGGCCGCTCCCGGGAAATGAGCGGGACATGAGCGCGCGAACGATCCTCCGCGGCGCCGCCGCCGTCGTATTCGTCGCGGCCGCATGGACGCTCATCCATGCCGTCGCCGCCGATGCCGGCGGCCGCGTCGAGCGCTACGGCATGGTCATCGGCGTCAAGCCGGACAAGATCGAATATTACAGGACGCTTCACGCCGAGGCCTGGCCCGGCGTCCTGGCCAAGATCAAGGAATGCCATATCCGGAACTATTCGATCTACCTCCGGGAAGTCGCGCAGGGCCAGTTCCTCCTCTTTTCCTATTTCGAATACACGGGGGACGACTTCGCCGCCGATATGGCCCGGATGGCCGCCGATCCCGAGACGCGGCGTTGGTGGAAGGAGACAGATCCCTGCCAGTCGCCCATCCCGACCCGCGGCCCGAAGGAGTTCTGGAGCCGCATGGACGAAGTCTTCCACGCGGACTGAGGCCGGTCGCGTATGAACGGCACCGCGCAGCTGACCATGTCCGGCCTGGACACGGCCATCGTCGCCGCCTACCTGGCGGGTATCGTCGGCCTCGGGCTTTGGGCGTGGCGAAGGCGCCGGACGAAGCAGGCCTCGAGCGCCCAGTACTTCCTGGCCGGCGGCTCGCTCCGCTGGCCGGTCATCGGCCTGGCCCTGTTCTCGACCAACATCTCGACCATCCACCTCGTCAGCCTGGCCCAGGAGGGCTACGTCAACGGCCTGGCCTACGGGAACTTCGAGTGGATGGCCGCCTTCCTGCTCATCGTGCTGGCCCTTTTCTTCGCGCCGTTCTACGTCCGGGCCCGGGTGGCCACGCTGCCGGATTTCCTGGAGAAGCGCTATTCCCGGGCCAGCCGCGACTGGCTGGCCGGCCTGTCTATCGTTTCGGCCGTATTCATCCACATCGGCTTTTCCCTCTATACGGGGGCGGTCGTTCTCCGCGGGCTGTTCGGGATCGACATCACGACCAGCATCATCGTCACGGCCCTTCTCACGGGGCTCTACACGGTCGTCGGCGGGCTGCTCGCCGTGGTCGTCACGGAATCCGTCCAGACCGTCGTCCTCATCCTCGGCTCGGCCTGCGTCCTCGGCTTCGGGCTGGCCCGCATCGGTGGCTGGGAAGGCCTCGTCGCCGCGGTCGAGCCCGTCAAGCTGACCGTCCTGCGGACAGCGGCCGAGACGCCGAGCCTGCCCTGGTACGCGGTCCTCCTGGGCTACCCGGTCATCGGCCTCTGGTACTGGTGCGCCGACCAGACCATCGTCCAGCGCGTCCTCGGGGCCAAGGACGAGCGCAACGCCCGGCTGGGCCCGCTGTTCGCCGGGTTCATCAAGATCCTCCCCGTCTTCCTGTTCGTCCTGCCCGGGCTCATCGCCTACGGCCTCGTCCGGCAGGGCGCCCTCCCGGCCCCGGAGAGCTCGGCCGACGTCTATTCCCTTCTCGTCAACAACATCCTTCCGGCCGGGCTCAAGGGGAT
>JBFYNT010000284.1:0-10542 GCA_041304225.1 Candidatus Aminicenantota bacterium | reverse complement strand
TCGCCGAGCTCATGTTCATCAGCAAGAACACGGTCCGCTCGTACATCAAGAGCATCTACGCCAAGCTCGACACCCACAGCCGCCTGCAGCTGGCGCTCTACGCCATCAATTCGGCCTTGTTTTAGGGTCAGGAATCGAGGACGCCATGACAAAGAAAGCCGCCCCCAAGAAGCCCGGAAGGAAGACCAAGCCGGTACCCGACGACCTGGAGATCAACCGCCGCCGCGAGTGGCGGTTCGACTTCCCCCTGGACACCCAGATCGAAGGCAGCCTGGCCGACGGGGCCAAGTTCAAGGAGGAGACCCTCCTCGAGAACATCTCCTCCGGCGGGGCCTACTTCACGCTGGACTCGGGCGTCGTCGTCGGCTCCAAGCTCAACCTGTTCATCGATCTCCCGGAGAAGCTGGCCGACGGCAAGAAGCTGAGGATGCGCATCGGCGGCATCACCGTCCGGCTGGAAAAGCCCGACAAGAAGACCAAGCGCCAGGGCGTCGCCGTGCGCTTCAGCGATGATATGTTCAAGGTCGTCCCCGATAAGAAAACGGCCAAGAAGAAATAGCGTCCTGCGCGTCGCCCTGACGGGCGGGATCGCCTGCGGCAAATCGGTCGTCGCCCGCCTCCTCACCGAAAAAGGTTGCGTCCTTTTCCATGCCGACAGTGAAGCCCACGAGCTCATGCGGCCCGGGCGCGCGGCCTGGAAGGCCGTCGTCGCCCGCTTCGGCCGGTCCGTCCTGAAGCCCGACCGCTCGATCGACCGGGCCCGCCTGGGGACCGTCGTTTTCTCCGATCCGGCCGCCCGCCGTGACCTCGACCGCCTCGTCCATCCCCTGGTCCTGGCGGAGCAGGAGAAGGCCTTCCGCGGACTCGAGCGACGGGGCGGAGCCCGGATCTTCGTCGTGGAGGCCGCCCTGATCGTCGAGGCGGGCACCGCCCGGCGCTTCGACCGCGTGGTCGTCGTCCACTGCGCCAAGGCCGAGCAGCTCCGCCGTCTGCGCCGTCGCGACGGCATCGGCCGGGCCGAGGCCCTGCGCAAGATCGGCGCTCAGATGCCCGCGCGCGAAAAGAAGAAACACGCGGACTACGTCATCGACGCCTCCGGGGACCTCTCCGGGACGATCGAAGGGACCGAACGGGTCTACGCCCAGCTCGTGAGGGATGCCGACTTGAAAGAGGGGTCCTAGGCCGATTTGGCCTTGGAGAGGAGGGTCTTCAGCTCCTGGCCGGGGCGGAACTTGATCCGCTGGCCCTTTTCGATCCGGATCTGCTTCTGGCGGCGGATGTCCCGGCCGAAGCCCGTCTTCTTGGCCACGACCTTGAAGCTGCCGAAGCCCCGGATTTCGACCTTTTCCCGCCCGGACAAGGCGTTCTTGAGGGACTCCAGAACGGCCTCGACGATCGACAGGGACTTGGCCCTGTTGAATTCGGTCTTCTTCTCGATCGCCAGGGCGATGTCGTTCTTGATCATCGGAGTCACTCCTTGCTCTAAGGCGAAACCTATATTTAATTTATTGATAATAAAAAGTCAAGCCCCAACATGGCGCCCGCCGTCAGGTTGACTTCGCCCTCCTCCGTTCTTATAATGAAGGCGCCGTGCGAGCCCGCGCTTTCCTCATCCTGGCCCTTTTCGCCCCGACCCTCGCCTCGGCCGCGATCCTCCGGATCAAGGTCGACGCGCCCATCCATCCGGTGACCTCCGAATACGTGGTCCAAGCGCTCGAGCGGGCCGGGCGCGAGTCCGCCGACCTCGTCGTCCTGACCCTCGACACGCCCGGCGGGCTCGATTCGTCGATGCGCGAGATCATCTCCGCGATCGTGAACGCCCGGACCCCCGTGGCCGCCTTCGTCGGCCCGAGCGGGTCCCGGGCCGCCTCGGCCGGGTTCTTCATAGGCCTGGCCTGCGACATCTTCGCTATGGCCCCGGGCACGAGCACGGGGGCCGCCCATCCCGTCGGCGTCTCGCTCACCGGGGCCTCGATGGACAAGACCATGGAGGGCAAGGTCGTCGAAGACGCCGCGTCCTACATCCGCTCGCTCGCCGGCAAGCGCGGCCGCAACGTCCGCATGGCCGAGGACGGCGTCCGCAAGAGCCTGTCCTACACGGAAAAGGAGGCGCTCGACGGCGGCCTCATCGATCTCGTCGCGGGCTCGGAGGACGAGCTCGTCGCCCGCCTCGACGGCCGGACCGTCCGGCGCTTCGACGGCTCGGAGCGCGCCCTGGCCCTCTCCGGCAAGCCCGTGGTCGACCTGCCGATGACCTTCCGCCAGCGGTTCCTGCTGACGATCGCCAACCCGAACCTCGCCTACATCCTGCTCATGATCGGCCTCCTGGGCCTCTACTTCGAGTTCTCCCACCCGGGGGCCATCCTGCCGGGCGTCCTGGGCGGCATCTCGCTCTTGTTGGCCGTCTTCGCCTTTCAGATCCTGCCCATCAACTACGTCGGCCTCGGCCTCATCCTGCTGGCCATCATCCTGTTCGTCCTCGAGGTCAAGGTCCAGAGCTTCGGCATGCTGGCCGTCGGAGGGATCGCCGCCATGATCATCGGCTCGCTCATGCTCGTCAAGTCGCCCATCCCCGAGCTCCGCCCGGGACTGCGCTTCGTCCTCCCGGTCGCCCTCGGGATGTCCCTCATCGTCGTCTTCCTGCTGACCCTGGTCCTCAAGGCCCACGCCCGCCGCGCCCTCACCGGCCGCGAGGGGATGATCGGCGAGACGGGCACCGCCCGGACCGACCTCGCCCCGGCGGGCAAGGTCTTCGTCCACGGCGAGATCTGGGAAGCGGAGGCCGACGCGCCCGTCAAGGCCGGGGACAAGGTCAAGGTCGTCGAAGTCCTCGGCGGACTTAAGATCAAGGTCGGCAAAATCTGAAAAGGAGGGTTCCGTGATCACCTATCCCATCATCGTCGTCGGGCTCATCGTCCTGTACATCCTGAATTCCATCAAGGTCCTCAGGGAATACGAGCGGGGGGTCATCTTCCGGCTCGGCAGGGTCCTGCCCCTGCCCAAGGGGCCGGGGATCATCCTGGTCTTCGCTCCCATCGACCGCATGGTCAGGATCAGCCTCCGGCTCATCACCATGGACATCCCGCCCCAGGACGTCATCACCAAGGACAACGTCACCGTCAAGGTCAACGCCGTGCTCTACTTCCGGGTCATCGATCCGCTCAAGTGCGTGATCGAGGTCCAGGATTATATCTACGCCACCTCCCAGCTGGCCCAGACGACCCTGCGCAGCCTCCTCGGTCAGGTCCCGCTCGACGACCTCCTCTCGGAGCGGGAGAAGCTGAACGCCCATCTCCAGGCCATCATCGAGCAGCACACCGATCCTTGGGGCATCAAGGTCCAGCTCGTCGAGATGAAGCAGGTCGACCTGCCGGAGAACATGCAGCGGGCCATCGCCAAGCAGGCCGAGGCCGAGCGCGAGCGGCGGGCCAAGGTCATCCACGCCGACGGGGAATTCCAGGCCGCCGGCAAGCTGACCGAGGCCGCCGACATCATCTCCCGGAACCCGCAGGCCCTCCAGCTCCGCTTCCTGAGCACGCTGACCGAGATCGCCACGGAAAAGAATTCGACGATCGTTTTCCCCCTCCCGCTGGAAATCCTCAAGGCCTTCACGTACGATAAGAGCCAGGAGAAGAAACAGAGCTGATGAAAAACAAAGATTTCCGGGAGATCCAAGTCTCCAGTTCCCTGCTCGTCGCCATCTTCCTCGGCGTCCTCGCCCTGGGCGTGTTCATCTTCCTGCTCGGCGTCTCGGTCGGCAAAAAACAAGGCCGCCTGTCCAATCCGACGCAGGTCGTGACCCAGCAGATAGCGGAGCCCGTGAAGGAGCCGTCCGTCAAGCCGATCAACGAGGAGACGGAGCCCCCTCCCGCCGTCACGCCTTCGACGAAGGAGGCCGCGGACGAGCGGGCGACCAAGACCGCGCCGGCGTCCTCGTCCGTCAAGGCGCCCGCCCCGAAAACGGCGACCGAGATCCCGAAGACCGCCGCCGCCGCCAAGGGACTCTGGTACGTCCAGGTCCTATCGACGGATAACAAGGCCAAGGCCCAAGCCGCCGCGGACCGTTACAAGAAGCAGGGATCGTCCGTCCTGATCCTGAACCCTCAAGCGGGAGAGAAGCTCTACAAGGTCCGTTTGGGCGGATTCGCCTCAAAAACGCAGGCGGTCGACCTCAAGAACAGGATCAATGCCGCGGAGGGAGGGAATAAGGATTACTGGGTCGTCAAGTACTGATATCCTGTTCGTTGCGAATCCCGAAGGACCGGAGAACCCATGACACCGACCGACAGCAAGACCATCGACCTCAAGACCCGGCTGGGCAGCCTCTTCGAAAAAGTCGAAGAGGTCCGAGGTTTTCTTTGACCTCGATCACAAGAACGCCGAGCTCCAATCGATAAGCGCCCGGCTGGCCTCCCCCGAGGTCTGGCAGGACCAGAAGCTCTCACAGTCGCTCCAGCAGAAGAAGAAGCTCCTCGAGAAGGATCTCCAGTTCTTCAAGCGCATCCTCGGACAGAAGGAGGAGCTCGAGGTCCTGGTCGAGCTCGCCGCCGAGGGCGAGAACGTCGACGCCGACGCCGCGTCGGCCGTCGACCGCCTGGAAACGGCCCTCCAGGAGGCCGAGCTGCGGGCCCTCTACTTCGATCCGGACGACCCGCGCAACGCCATCATGACCATCCATCCCGGCGCCGGCGGCACGGAGTCCCAGGACTGGGCCCAGATGCTCCTGCGGATGTACCTGCGCTACGCCGAGCGCAAGGGTTTCAAGGTCGAGATCCTCGACCAGCAGCCGGGGGAAGAAGCCGGGCTCAAGAGCGCGACCATCCGGCTCGAGGGCGATTACGCCTTCGGCAACCTGGGGCAGGAGACGGGCGTCCACCGCCTGGTCCGCATCTCCCCCTTCGACGCCGCCAAGCGCCGTCACACCTCGTTCGCCGCGGTCTTCGTCTACCCCGAGGTCGACGAGGATATCCAGATCGACGTCAATCCCGACGACCTGCGCATCGATACCTACCGGGCCTCGGGCGCCGGCGGGCAGCACGTCAACCGGACCGACTCGGCCGTGCGCATCACCCACATCCCGACCGGCATCGTCGTTCAGTGCCAGAACGAGCGCTCCCAGCACAAGAACAAGGCCGTGGTCATGAAGATCCTCAAGGCCCGCCTCTACGAGCTCGAGAAGTCGAAGCGCAACGAGAAGAAGGACACGCTCGCGGACCAGAAGTCCGACATCGCCTGGGGCAACCAGATCCGCTCCTACGTCCTCCACCCGTACCGGATGATCAAGGACACGCGGACCCGCGTCGAAACGGGCGACACCGACCGGGTGCTCGACGGCGACCTGGACGAGTTCATCAAGGCCACCCTGGTGTGGAGGAAAAAGAGCGGATCCGCCGCGGCCGCCTAGCGCGCCTTCCCCGCCTTGAAGTTTGCCCGGACGAGGGGTAAGATGGAGCGTTGGAAGGACGCGCCCATGACCGAAGACAGTGAATTCCTGCCCCCGATCGATTTCAGCTCCATCGTCATCCTGCTCTACTTCCCCGCCCTCATCCAGCTCGGCCTGATGGAGGACCCGGCGACGGGTCAATCCCGGGAGAACCTGGGCCTGGCCAAGCGGAACATCGATCTCCTCGACCTTCTGAGGGACCGGACCAAGGGCAACCTCGAGGCCGATGAGGAGAAGTTCCTCGACGGCGTCCTCGACCAGCTCAAGCTGGCTTACCTCCGGAAGGCCGACCTCGTCAAGATGTAAGCGCATGGTCGTATTCCGCGGCCTCACCGACCCCCGGCTCCGTCCCCGCCCGTCCGCCGTGGCCGTGGGCAACTTCGACGGCCTCCACCTCGGCCACCGCAAGCTCCTGGCCCGGCTTTGCGCCCTGGCCCGCGAGAAACGCCTGCGCGCCCTCGTCCTGACCTTCGAACCCCATCCCGAGAGGGCCCTCGGCAAGAGATCGGTCCGGCTGATCGACACGCCCGGTCAGCGCCTGGAGCGCCTCCGCGCCACCTGTGTCGACGCCGTGGCCGTCGTCCCCTTCGACCCGTCCTTCGCCGGGCTCGGCTGCCGGGAGTTCGTGGAAGCCGTCCTCAGGGACCGGCTGGGAGCCCGCGAGGTCGTCGTCGGCCGGGATTTCCGCTTCGGCCGGGGCCGGAGCGGCCATGCCGCCCGGCTGGAAGCGCTCGGCCGCGAGGCCGGGATCGGCGTCCACATCGTCCCTCCCGCCGTTCTCGGCGGCCGGACGGTGAGCTCCACGGCCGTCCGGGCCCTCCTCGAGCGGGGCCGCGTCGGCGAGGCCGGCCGGCTCCTGGGCCGGCCTTACGAGATCGCCGGCGGCGTGGTCCGCGGCGCCGCCCGGGGCCGGCGCATCGGCTTCCCGACGGCCAACCTGGACACGGCGAACGAGATCCTGCCCCGGGGCGTCTTCATCACCGAGACGCTCCGGAAGGGCCGGATCTTCCCTTCGTTGACGAGCATCGGGACCAACCCGACCTTCGGCCCCAGCCCGCTCCGGATCGAGACCCTGCTCCTCGATTTTCGCGGCTCGCTCTACGGGGCCGAGATCACGGTCCGTTTCTTGAGCAAGCTCAGGCCGACCCGCACCTTCTCCGGCGCCGCGACCCTGGCCGCCCGGATCGCCGGGGACGTGGCCGCGGCCCGGGCCTGGTTCGCCCGCCGGAGTTGACATTTCGCCCGGCTTCGTTCATCTTCAAGGGGCCGGACGGGAACGGACGGCCGAGGAGTGACATCATGGATGAGAAGACCAAAGCCCGGATCATGGACGCGACCAAGATCCGCCGCGTCCTGGCCCGCGTGGCGACCGAGATCATCGAGCGGAACCGGAACCTCAAGAGCCTGGTCATCGTCGGCGTCAAGACGCGCGGCGTGGCCATCGGCAAGCGCCTGGCCCGCATGATCGCGGACCTGGAGGGCGTCGAGGTCCCCGTCGGCGTCCTCGACATCACCCGCTACCGGGACGATATCCCGGCCCCGAAGACGAAAGCCGCGCTCGAGCAGAAGGGCATCGGCTTCCCGGTCGTCAAAAAAGACGTCCTGCTCGTCGACGACGTCCTGATGACCGGCCGGACTATCCGGGCGGCCATGGACGCGCTCATCGACCGCGGCCGGCCGCAGACCGTCCAGCTCGTCGTCCTCATCGACCGCGGGCACCGAGAGCTCCCCATCCGGCCCGACTACGTGGGCAAGGTCCTGCCGACGTCGCGCCGCGAGGTCGTCCGCGTCCGCCTCAAGGAGACCGACGGCCACGAAGAGGTCCTGATCGCCGAGCCGGTCAAGATCGGCGGGGGCAAGAAGCGGTGAGGCTCCTCATCCGCGGCGGGCGCGTCCTCGATCCGGCCGGCGGTCTCGACGCCGTGCTCGACGTCCTCGTCGAGGACGGCCGGATCGCCGCCGTCGGCCCGGCCGCGGGGCCGCCGGCCGACCGTACGGTCGACGCCGCGGGACTCGTCGTCGTGCCCGGCCTCATCGACCTCCACGTCCACCTCCGAGAACCCGGCTTCGAGGCCAAAGAGACCATCGCCACGGGCGTCCGGGCGGCCGTTCGCGGCGGATTCACGACGGTCTGCGCCATGCCCAACACGGATCCCGTCAACGACTGTCCCGAGGTCACGGAGCGCATCCGGGCCGAGGCCCGCCGCGCCGGGCTGGCCAACGTCCTTCCGATCGCCGCCGTCACCCGGGGCTCGAGGGGCGAGGAGCTCGTCGACGTGCGCGCGCTCGTCGCGGCCGGCGCCGTGGCCTTCTCGGACGACGGCCGGCCGGTCCCCGACAGCCGGATCATGCGGCGGGCCATGGCCGCCGCGGCCGCGGCCGGCGCGTTCGTCATCGACCACTGCGAGGACCGGGCGCTCGCCGAAGGCGGAGCGCTGAACGAAGGCCGGACCGCGGAACGTCTCGGCCTCCCGGGCCTCCCCGCGGCGGCCGAGGACATCATGGTCGCCAGGGACATCGTTCTGGCCGAAGCCACGGGAGCGCCCGTCCACATCGCCCACCTCTCGACGGCGGGAGGCGTCCGGATGGTCGGCGAGGCCAAAGCCCGCGGCGTCCGGATCACGGCCGAGGCCACGCCCCACCATCTACTGCTCTGCGACGAGGATATCGTCTCGCCCGACACGGACTTCAAGATGAACCCTCCCCTGCGCTCGCGCGCGGACGCGGCGGCCCTCATCGAAGGCCTGCGGACGGGCGTCATCGACGCCGTGGTCACCGACCACGCCCCCCATACGGAGGCGGAGAAAGCGCGGCCCTTCGTCGAAGCCCCCTTCGGCATCGTCGGTCTGGAGACGGCCGTGTCGCTCATCCTCGACCGGCTGGTCCGGCCCGGCGTCATCGGCCTGGCGAGGTTCGTCGAGCTCTTCTCGGGCGCTCCCGCCCGCCGGCTCGGCCTTTCCGCCAAGGGCCGCATCGCCTTGGGGGCCGACGCCGATCTGACGATCCTCGACCTGGACCTCCCGGTCACCGTCGACCGGAACGCGTTCGAGTCCAAGGGGCGCAATACGCCTTTCGGCGGTTGGCGGCTCCGCGGCGGCCCGGTGATGACCGTCGTCGGCGGCCGCATCGTCTATCCTTTCCGGCCATGAGAACGGACGAGAAGACGCTCGCGCGCGTGGAGAAGGCCGTCGGGCACGTCTTCCGCGACCGGGACCTGCTCGTCCTGGCCCTGACCCATAGCTCGCACGCCTACGAGGCCGACCCGGGGGCCCCCGCCGACAACGAGGTCCTGGAATTCCTGGGCGATTCGGTGGTCGGGCTGGTCGCCGCCGAGTACGTCCGGTCGGCCTTCCCCGGCCGGAACGAGGGCGAGCTGTCGAAGCTGAAGGCCTCGGCGACGAGCACCCTGGCCCTGGCCCGCCTGGCCCGTGAGATCAAGCTCGAAAAAGCCATCCTCCTCGGCCGGGGCGAGGACAAGAGCGGCGGCCGGAAGAAGGTCTCCATCCTGGCCGGCTCGCTGGAGGCCCTGGCCGGCGCCGTCTACCTGGACGGCGGATTCGAAGCCGCCCGCGGTTTCCTCCGCCCGTTCCTCGGCGAAGCCCTGAAGCGGGTCAAGACCGACACCCAGACCGTCAATAACTCAAAGTCCGCGCTCCAGGAGCTCTGCCAAAAAGCGGGGCTTGCCGCCCCGGCCTATCACCTTGTCTCCGAGAAGGGGCCGGCCCACGACCGGACCTTCACCATCGAGGTCCGGCTGGGGGAAAGGGCCCTGGCCAAGGCCAAGGGGCCCTCGAAGAAGAGCGCCGAACAGGCCGCCGCCGAAAAGGTCCTCAAGGCGCGCTACGGCCGGAAGATCAAGAAGCTGTCGGACGAGGCGTTCGTCATCGAGGCGGAAGACCTGGACGAGACCTGAGCGCCGGCCCTCCCGTTCAAGACCCCATCAGGACCGCGATCGGCCGGAGCGCGGGGACGTTCTGGCAGGCGATCTTGATGACCGCCGTCAGCGGCACCGACAGGATCATCCCCGGGATGCCCCAGAGCCAGCCCCAGAAGAGCAGGGAGAAGAAGACCAGGAGGGGGCTGAGGCCCAAACCCTTGCCCATGATCCGCGGCTCGATGATATTGCCCAGGACCAGGTCCAGCCCGTCGGTGATGATGAAGATCCAGAACGGGGCCCAGAAGGTGCCGAACTGGAAGAAGGCGAAGCTCACGCGGAGGATGGTCGCGATGAGGGAGCCGATGTTCGGGATGTAGTTGAGCATAAAGGCCAAGAGGCCGAAGAGGGCCGCGAAGTCGACGCCGAAAGCGAGAAGGACGAGCCAGACCATCACGCCGTTGGCCAGGCTGACGATCGTCTTGATGACCAGGTATTTCCTGATCTGGGCGTTGATCGACTCGACGATCCCCTCGACCCGGCCGGCGCTCGCGCCGTCCAGGGCTTTGGCCAGCTTGGCCGACGCCCGCCCCCGGCCGGCGACGATGAAGACGAGGAAGAGGAAGACCAGGAAGAGCTTGCCGAGAACGCCGAGGAAGGGGCCGATGGCCTTGAGGATGAAAGCCCCGGCCTGGTTGAAATCCAAGCCCGCCACGGCCTTCGCCAGGTCGATCTTGAGCGGCCCGATCCCCTTCTCCAGGAACAGGGAGATGTCGCCGAGCCGGCTCTGGTACTTCGGCAGCTCGGCGACGAAGGCCTTGCCGCTCGAATAGGCCAGGACGCCGAGAAGGTAGAGGACGACGGACATCAGGCCCAGGACGATGAGCATGGCCCCTCTTCGCGGGCACCGGCAACGGGTCAGGAAGGTCAGGGCGGGATCGATGATGTAGGACAGGAAGACGGCCAGGATGAAGGGGATGAGCACGGGGCGGGCCAGCTTCAGGAAGAGGCCCGCGACGAAGAGCACGACGAGGAGAAGCGCCGCCTTGAAAAACCTGTTGTCGTCCATCTGCCTCCCCTCCGCTCGCCGCGTCCCCCGGCCGTCACCGGACCGAGGGAAGGGCCATGGCGGCCGCGGCCAGGGCCCCGAACAGCTTCTCGCCGGCCACTTCCGAACCGTCCGGAACGCGCATCGCTCCGCAGAGGACGCCGCCCACCCGGCCGA
>JBFYNT010000283.1:0-3217 GCA_041304225.1 Candidatus Aminicenantota bacterium | reverse complement strand
GCCTTCTTGGCCGCCGCCTCGCGCTCCTCCCTGGTCAGCGGGCTCGGCGCGGCCCAGTGCTGGAGGTCGCGGTAGCAGCCGAGCGTGTAGATGTCCCACGACGCGCCCGACTCCCGAACGAAGATCATGTTGTAGGGACGGCCCCCGGCCGTGCCATAGTCGTTCTCCATCTCCCGTTCCTTGAACAGCTCCTCCTGCTTGCCCGGCAGCGAGACCATGATCTCGATGTGGTAGTAGGCCGTCCCCTCGAAAGCCTTTTGCACGAACTCGAGCGGCGGCCCCAGGACATAGACATCCTCTTTCCACGACGAACAGGCGTCGAGCTTCCTGGCGAAGGCCTCCTCGTCCATGCCCGCCGCCTCCGCGGCTTTCTTCCTCTTGGCCGCCCGCCCCTTCGCGTGATAGTCGGCGTAGCTGCCCATGGGCGTGAGGAGCATCAGGTCCCACTGGTCGCCCTGCGTGTGCCGCCACCAGAACGGCCGGACCTCGCCCGCCGCTTCGAGGGCCGCCATCCGCTCCTTCCAGAGCGCGATGAGGTCCAGGAGCCGGCCCTGGGCCGCCCGGACGAAGGTCGTCCTGTACAGGTAGACCGGTTTGGTCGACGGCGGGGGGGAGTACACCTCCGCCGCCGCCGCGGTGACGAGCGGCGCGAGAGCGACGATCCCCGCCGCGATCGTGAATCGCAACATTAACTTCTTCATGGTCCCTCCGTTCTGTGTCCGCATTCCGGCTGCCACGTTCGCCTCATGATACACATAATTAGGTCACCGAGAAAGTCCTGGGGACACGTACCTAAGGTACATGTCCCCAACTGAAAAGCCCGGGGACATGTCCCCGGCCGGACGGCGCGCCCTACCTCCCCTTCTTGACACGTCCGCCCCCGCGCCGCTATCATCCCTTTGCCAATGACCCCCCGCGAACTCGTCAAGGACGTCGTCGCCCTCCGGCCGGTTCCCCGCTGCGGGCTCTGGCTGGGCAACCCGCACGCCGACAGCTGGCCGGGCCTCCATCGCTACTTCGGCACGAAGACCGAAGAGGAGTTTCGGCTGAAGCTCGGCGACGATTTCCGCTGGATCTCGCCGAGCTTCGCCGCGACGACCTTTCCGTCCGTCGCCGCCAAGGGCATCTTCAACTGGAACTGGGAGGCGGCCAAATCCAGCCACGGCCAGGCCGGCCCCCTGGCCGAGGTCGAGGACCCGGCCGAGCTCGCCCGCTTCGACTGGCCCGACCCGAAGGCGCTCGATTTCGCCGAGACCCTCCGCTCCCTCGACGCGGCCGGGCCCCACTACCGCGCTTCCGGATTCTGGACGCCCTTCTATCACGATCTCATGGATTTCTTCGGGATGGACGCCTACTTCATCAAGATGCACACCCACCCCGAGGTCGTCGAGGCGGCCACCGACCGCGTCTGCGGCTTCTATTACGAAGCCAACGAGCGCTTCTTCGACGCCGCCGGGGACCGCGTCGACGCCCTGTTCTTCGGCAACGATTTCGGCACCCAGCTCGACCTGATGATCGGCCCGGCGCTCTTCGACCGCTTCATCCTGCCCTGGTTCCGGAAGTTCACCGGCCAAGCGCGCCGGCGCGGCTATCAGGTCATCCTCCACTCCTGCGGCTCGATCCACCGGGTCATCCCCAAGCTCATCGCCGCCGGCGTCAACTGCCTCCACCCGCTCCAGGCCAAGGCCGCGCACATGGACGCCGAGACCCTGTCCCGGGAATTCGGCGGGAAGATCGCTTTTCTGGGCGGGGTCGACACGCAGCGCGTCCTGCCCCTCGGCTCGCCCGACGAGGTCAAGCGGGAGGTCCGCCGCGTCAAGTCCGTCCTGGGCCCCCACCTCATCGTCAGCCCCAGCCACGAGGCCATCCTGCCCGACGTGCCGCCGGCGAACGTCGCCGCCATGGCCGAAGCCGCGGCGGAATGACGGGCTCCGCCGGCCGGCGTCGCCGAGCGTCCGCTTGACCGCCGCACCCGTTATTCCCGATAATAGACGCCCGACCTTAAGGCGGAAGATCGATGGCCGCGAAACCGAACGGTAAAAAAGAGAACATCCTGACCTCCTGGAAGGAGATCGCCGCCTACCTCGACCGCGACGTCCGCACCTGCGTCCGCTGGGAGCAGCGCTACGGCCTGCCGGTCCACCGCCTGGACCGCGATTCCAAGGGCAAGGTCTTCGCCTACCGGGACCAGATCGACGAGTGGCTGGCTTCGCGGGCGGCCAATGGAGCTTCGCGCCCGGTCCGCGCCCTCAACCGCGCGGCCATCCTGCGGGCCTTCCCGCTCGTTTTCGCCGTGGCCGGTGCGGCCGCGGCCGTGTACTTCCTATTCCTTCAGCCGGGGAACGGCTCGCGTCCGGCCGGATTCGATATCTCCGGCTCCCGGCTCCTCATCCTCAACGCGAAGGGCCGGACGCTCGGGCCGTTCGACACGCGCCTGAAGGACCTCGAGTCCGCGGAGTTCTACCGCGAGCACTTCCAGGAGAAGGCCGTGGGCCCCGGATACGATGCCGTTTGGCCCATGGTCATGATCAAGGACCTCGACGGCGACGGCCGTTCCGAGGTCCTCTTCAGCTTCCAAACACGGTCGGAGGACGGGGAGGGGACCCTCGTCTGCCTCGACGACAAGGGCGTCGAGCGCTGGCGCTTCGAGGCCGGCCGCGAGCTGACGCTGGCCAGCCGGGCCTTCCGCCGCGAATACCGCATCTTCGGCTTCGACGTCGAGGACTACGATGGGGATGGCGCCCTCGAGGTCCTGGTCGTCTCCGTCCACAAGCCCGACTGGCCCTGCCAGGTCGCCCTGCTCGACGCCCGCGGGATGCTCGAAGGCGAGTACTGGAACGCGGGATATCTCATGGAGGCCAAGCTCGGGGACGTCGACGGCGATGGCGCGAAGGAGCTGGTCCTCGGCGGCGTCAACAACGAGTATGCCCGGGGCTGCGTCGTCGTCTTCAAGGCGGGCGCGCTGAGCGGCGGCTCGCCCCAGGAGGATCCCGGCTACAGATGGCTCGATGTCGGGCCGGGATCGGAGGCCGCCTACATCCTCTTCCCGAAAACTGACGTCCACGAGGCCATCCGCGGGGCCGGCGACCCGGTCAATTATTTCTGGATCCACGAAGGGGACGGACTGACGGCCGTGACCGTCGAGGCCCAGGTCTTTTACGACCTCGACCGGACGCTGGCCTGCCGGGACGTCAATCTGGGCAACGACTTCAAGAAT
>JBFYNT010000282.1:0-8170 GCA_041304225.1 Candidatus Aminicenantota bacterium | reverse complement strand
GCGGGCCGGGCGCGCTCGAGGCCGAGGATGAGGGACTCGAAGACGGTCCGTCCGTCCTCGCTGCCGAGGATCCTCTCCGAGGCCCGCTCCGGGTGGGGCATCAGGCCGAGGACGTTGCCAGCCTCGTTGCGGATCCCGGCGATCGCGTTGAGGGAGCCGTTGACGTTGGCCGCCTCGGTGACCTCTCCGCCGGCGTCGCAGTAGCGGAACACGACCTGTTCGCGCCGCTCGAGCTCCCGGAGGACGCGCGGCGGGGCGTAGTAGTTGCCGTCGAAGTGGGCGATGGGGATGCGCAGGACCTGGCCCTTCGTCCCCGCCCGCGTGAAGTCGGTCCGGTCGTTCTCGATCCGGACGTAGACGTGCTGGCAGAGGAACTTGAGGTCCTTGTTGCGGAGCATGGCCCCCGGCAGGAGGCCGAGCTCGAGCAGGATCTGGAAGCCGTTGCAGATGCCGAGGACGCGGCCGCCCCGGCGGGCGAAGGCCTTGACCTCCTGCATGAGAGGGGAGAAGCGGGCGATGGCCCCGGAGCGGAGGTAGTCGCCGTAGGAGAAGCCGCCGGGCAGGACGACGCAGTCGACGCCCTGCAGGTCGTGGTCCTTGTGCCAGAGCATGACGGTCGGCCGCTTCATGACCTCGCTCAGGACGTGGAAAGTGTCGAAGTCGCAGTTGGAGCCCGGGAATTGGACGACGCCGAATTTCATCGCCATGCCATTCACTGGCCCTTGAGGATTTCCCAGGCGAACTTCTCGATGATCGGATTGGCCAGCACCCGGCGGGCGATCTCGGGGACCAGGGCTTCGGCCTCCTTGCGGGTCGTGCCCTCGAGGTCGAGCTCGAAGACCTTGCCCTGCCGGACGTCCGTGACGGCGGCGTAGCCCATGGTGTGGAGGGCGTTCTTGACGGTCTGACCCTGGGGGTCGAGGACGCTGTCCTTGAAAGAAACGAGGATCCTAACTCTCATGGCTGAAAACCCTTTCGAAGATGTAGTCGATCTTGGCCAGGTAGGGATCGAGCGAGAAGCAGGCCTCGAGCTCCTCCGGGCGGAGGACCCGGGCGACGTCCGGGTCCGCGGCGACGAGGGCCCGGAAATCGAGACCCTCCTCCCAGGCCTTGAGGCTGCTGCGCTGGACGGCCTGGTAGGCTTCCTCGCGGGTCAAGCCCCCGCGGGTCAGGGCCAGCAGGACGCTCTGCGAGAAGATGAGGCCGCGGGTCGCTCCGATGTTGGCCCTCATCCGGTCCGGGTGCACGACCCAGTTGGCGATGATGTCGGCCGCGTCGGCCAGCAGGAAGTCGGTCAGGATGAACGAGTCCGGGAAGACGACCCGCTCCGCCGAGGAGTGGGAGATGTCGCGCTCGTGCCACAGGACGATGTTCTCCATGCCGACCTGGGCGTTGGCCCGGACGAGTCGGGCCAGGCCCGAGATCCGCTCGCAACGGACGGGGTTCTTCTTGTGGGGCATGGACGAGGAGCCCTTCTGCCCCTTGGTGAAGGGCTCCTCGAGCTCGAGGACCTCGGTCCGCTGCAGGTGGCGGACTTCGACGGCGAACTTCTCGACGGAAGAGGCCAGCAGGGCCAGGGCCGAGAGGACCTCGGCGTGGCGGTCGCGCTGGAGGACCTGCGTCGAGACCTTGGCCGGGCGGAGCTTGAGCTTCCGCAGGGCCATGACCTCGACCTTCGGGTCGAGGTGGATATAGGTCCCGACGGAGCCCGAGATGCGGCCGACGGAGATCGTGCGCAGGGCGCTCTCCAGCCGGGTCACGTGGCGGCCGATCTCCTCGTACCAGACGAGGAGCTTGAAGCCGAAGGTCACCGGTTCGGCGTGGATGCCGTGGGTGCGCCCGATGCAGACGGTCCGCCGGTGCTTGAGGGCCTGGCGCTTGAGAAGGCGGCGGAAGGCGCGGAGGTCGGCCAGGACCTTCTCGAGAGACTCCTTGATGAGCAGGGACAGGGCCGTGTCGACGACGTCGTAGGAGGTCAGGCCGAGATGGATGAAGCGCGATTCGGGCCCGACCTTCTCGGCGACCGAGGTCAGGAAGGCGATGATGTCGTGCTTGACGACCTGTTCGATGGCGTCGATGCGGTCCACGGAGAACCCGGCTTTGGCCCGGATCGTCTTCAGGGCGGGCTTGGGGATCTTGCCCAGGCGGGTCCAGGCCTCGCAGACGGCCAGCTCGACGTCGAGCCACTTGCGGTAGCGGTTCTCTTCGGTCCAAACGGCGCCCATCCCGGGGCGGGTGTAGCGTTCGATCATGACGGCTTGGCCTTTCTTGGAGTAAGGGGGATGATAACAGCAGGGGAGAGGGCTTGTCAACGAATCGGGCCTGCGCGGACGAGGCCTCAAAGGTTCTGATATAATCTCAGTCTAACCGTGTGAGGACGAGATGGATGAACGCCCCGAATCCGGGCTCGTCGAGGAGGCCGCCCGCGGCGGACGCGAGGCTTTCGCCGAGCTCGTTCGCCGTCATGAGCGCCGGGTCTACGGGGTCGTCCGGCGCATGGCCGGGGATCCCGCCGACGCCGACGACCTGGCCCAGGAGGTCTTCTTGACGGCCTGGAAGGCGATCGGCTCGTTCCGCGGCGGTTCGAGCTTCTATACCTGGCTCTACCGGATCGCCGTCAACGCCTCGCTGACGCACCTGAAGAAGAAGGGGCGCGAGGGCCACCGCGCGGCGTTCGACGAGAACGCCCTCGCCGAAGGCCCGGCCGGAGGGGCGCCGGAGGACCCCGCGGGGAGCTCGGAAACGGTCGAGCTCAGGCGCCGCGTCGACGAGGCCGTCGGACGGCTGCCGGGACACTTCCGGGCCGCCTTCGCCCTGGTCGTCGACCAGGGCCTGAGCCACGCCGACGCGGCCCGGGCCCTCGGCTGTTCGGAGAACACGGTCTCCTGGAGGATGCACAAAGCCCGCAAGATCCTCCGGGAGGGATTGAGACCGTACCTCGAGGAGGACCGATCATGAGATGCGCGGAGGCCGAAAGAAGGCTTTCGGACGGCCTCGACGGGACCCTGGCGCCCCGGATCGAGGCCCGGCTCGAAGCCCATCTGGCGTCGTGCCCGTCCTGCCGGGCCTGCCGGGACGGCCTCGTCCGTCTCCAGGCCTCGGCCGGCCGCCCTGTCGAGCGGTCATCCGAGTACTGGGCCGGTTTCGAGAGCCGGCTCGAAGAGAAGCTCGACGCCCTCGGCTCCGGACGGGCAGGGGAGGCGCGGTCGTCCTTCCCGGCCCGGCGGCGCTGGGCTTTCGCGGCGGCTTCCGTACTCGTTCTGGCCGCCGCCGGCGTCTGGTTCGTCTTGGCCAGGCGGGGATCGGAAGCGGGCCCGGCCTGGGCCTACTCCGTCGACGGCCTCGCCCCGCTCATGGAGGAGGCCGATGACGATCCCGGCTTGGCCGGGGATCTCGACCGGGTCGTCCGCGCCTCCCTCGATGAGCTCGGGCCGGCCGTCGACGTCGAGGCCGCGGCCCTGGCCGCCGCCGATCCCTTTTTCTGGGAGAGCCTGACCGATGCTGAGCTCGGGGCGATCGCCTCGGGGCTCGAGAAAGATCCGGGACTTGGAGGTCCGAAATGATCCGCAAACGCCTTACCCTCGTTCTCATCGGGCTGTGCCTGGCCGTGGGTTTCGCCTCCCCCCAGGAGACGTCCTTCCGGCCGAGGCTCAGGGAGACGATCAGCGACCTCTATCTCGTCCGCCTGACCCGGGCCCTCGACCTGACCGAGGACCAGACCGCCAAGCTCTACCCGGTCCTGACCCGGGCCGAGAAGGAAAAGGCCGTCCTCCAGGGCCGGATGGGGGCCGACCTCCGCGACCTGAGAGAGGAGCTGGCCGGGCCGTCCCTCAGGGAGGGGAGGGTCGTCGAGCTCGTCGCCCGTGTCCGGGAGGCCCGCCGGGCCATCCGGCAGAAGGAGGACGAGGTCGAGGCCGTCCTCGAAGCCAGCCTGACCCCCGTCCAGCGGGCCCGCTACCTCGTCTTCATGGTCGATTTCATGCGCAGCGTGGGGGAGAACCTGCAACGGGCGCGGGGCCAGAGGGGCCTCCTCAAAAGAAATCCTTGACAAGAATTTGGATTTCCTCTAACATACCCGTGGTCGTTCTGTATATTTCAGATTAAATCTCTGAAAAAAAGAACACATTCGAGCTCGAGGAGAGAAGGTTTTTCTATTTTTCCATCTCTTTCTCTGCATTCCCCCGTACCAAGGCAGGGTCCGACGAGACAGGTTGAGTGAGGCGACGCCAGCGTAGCTCAGCAGGTAGAGCGGCTGATTTGTAATCAGCGGGTCAGGGGTTCGAATCCCTTCGCTGGCTTACGATGGCGACCGAGGCGATGACGATGCAACATAATGCGGGCAGGTTCCAGAGTGGCCAAATGGGACGGGCTGTAAACCCGTTGCGGAAACGCTTCGGAGGTTCGAATCCTTCCCTGCCCATTCCTTCGTCTTTCGGCCGCGGGAATAGCTCAGTTGGTAGAGCGTCAGCCTTCCAAGCTGAACGTCGCGGGTTCGAATCCCGTTTCCCGCTCTTACACGAGGTGGATGGGCCCAAGTAGCTCAGTTGGTAGAGCACGTCCTTGGTAAGGACGGGGTCACCAGTTCAATTCTGGTCTTGGGCTTTTTGTTGACTCCGAACGAGGCCCCCGGGGCCGGGAAGGACAGACATGCGAGAGATCATCACGCTCCAATGCGGCGAGTGCAAGCGGCGCAACTACAGCACGACCCGGAACAAGAAGAAGCAGACGGAGAAGCTCGAAACGAGCAAGTACTGCCCCTTCTGCCGCAAGCATACGGACCACAAAGAAGTCAAATAGCGAGGACCGGAAGGTGAGTAGCTCAATTGGCAGAGCAGCGGTCTCCAAAACCGCAGGTTGCAGGTTCGAGCCCTGTCTCACCTGCCACTGTCTCTCGCGGGATGGGCGGTGACGGGCCCCGGAAGCCCGGCCGCGGAGGACACGAAGAGGACACGCCATGAACGACAAGATCCGTTGGTACAAGCGCTTCGGGAACTTCCTGAAGGACGTCCGGGCCGAGCTCAAGAAGGTCACCTGGCCGTCCAAGAACGAGGTCGTCAGCACGACCGTCGTCGTCATCGCCGCCACGATCTTCTTCGGCTTCTACCTGTTCTTCATGGACGTCATCTTCTCCTGGGCCATCACCCAGATCAAATCGCTGTTCGGCTAAGGGCAAGGAACCTCACGATGGCAAAGAACTGGTTCGTCGTTCACACCTACTCCGGCTTCGAGAAGTTCGTCGCCGAATCGATCAAGCAGAAGGCGATCGAGCTGCACCTCGAGGACCAGGTCGGCCAGATCATCATCCCGACCGAGGACGTCATCGAGATCCGGGCCGGCAAGAAGGTCGTGTCCACCAAGCGGTCCTACCCGGGCTATATCCTCGTCGAGATGGAGATGAACGACGAGAACTGGCTGATGATCCGGCAGGTCCCCAAGGTGACGGGCTTCGTCGGCTCCGGCCGGACCCCGACCCCTCTGAGCAAGAAGGAGGTCGGCCAGATCGTCGAGCACATGGAGACGACCTCGGAGAAGCCCAAGCCGAAGCACTCCTTCGAGAAGGGCGAGGCCGTCCGCATCATCGACGGTCCCTTCTTCAACTTCAACGGCATCGTCGAAGAGGTCAACCCCGAACGCAACACCCTCAAGGTGCTGGTCACCATCTTCGGCCGGTCCACCCCGGTCGAGCTCGAGTTCCTGCAGGTGGAAAAGCTTTAGGAGGACGCCATGTCGAAGGAAGTCATCGCCAAGATCAAGCTGGAGATCGTCGCCGCGCAAGCCAGCCCCGCGCCTCCCGTCGGCCCGGCCCTGGGCCAGCACGGCGTCAATATCATGGGCTTCGTCAGGGAATTCAACGAGCGGACGAAGAAGATGGACGAGGGCACCGTCGTCCCCGTCCTCATCACCGTCTTCAAGGACAAGTCGTTCAACTTCGTGGTCAAGACCCCGCCGGCCTCCTACCTCCTGAAGAAGGCGGCCGGCATCGCCAAGGGCTCCGGGGCGCCGAACAAGGAGAAGGTCGGCAAGGTCACCATGAAGCAGATCGAGGACATCGCCCGGACGAAGCTCCCCGACCTCAACGCCTACGACCTCGAGGCGGCCAAGAAGATCATCGCCGGGACGGCTAAAAACATGGGATTGGAGATCATCAGTGAGTAAGCACGGCAAGAACACCCTCAAGGCCCGGGAGGTCAAGGGGACGGAGCCCCGCGAATACTCCCTCGAGGAGGCCGTGGCCCTCCTCAAGAAGGCCCACTTCGCCAAGTTCGACGAGTCGGTCGACATGGACATCCGCCTGGGCGTCAACCCCAAGTACTCGGACCAGATGGTCCGCGGCACGGTCGTCCTGCCCCACGGCACAGGCAAGACCAAGAAGATCTGCGTCATCGCGGCCGGCGAGAAGATCAAGGAGGCCGAGGAGGCCGGGGCCGACTTCTTCGGCGGCGACGAGATCATCGAGAAGATCGCCGGCGGCTGGATCGACTTCGACATCGTCATCGCCACCCCCGACGTCATGCGCGGCGTCGGCAAGCTCGGCCGCATCCTGGGCACCAAGGGCCTCATGCCCAACCCCAAGGCCGGGACGGTCACCTTCGACATCCGCAAGGCCGTCGAGGAGACCAAGGCCGGCAAGGTCGAGTTCCGCGTCGACAAGACGAGCATCGTCCACTCCACGGTCGGCAAGGTCTCCTTCGAGGAGGCCAAGCTCGTGGACAACATGAGGACCTTCATCCAGGCCATCGTCCACGCCAAGCCGGCGGCCGCCAAGGGCAAGTACGTCCGGACGATGTTCGTGTCCTCGACGATGGGCCCGTCCTTCCGGATCACCGAGGACATCTTAGAAAGCTAGAGGAGCACGCGCCGTGAAAAAGGAAGCCAAGCAACCCATCGTCCAGACGCTCGAGCGCCTGTTCGACTCGAACAGCACCTACTACCTGGTGGACTTCAAGCGGATGAAGGTCGCCCAGTCGGTCGAGCTCCGCAAGATCCTGCGCAAGGGCGGGTACACCTACAAGGTCATCAAGAACCGGCTGGCCCTGCGGGCCCTCGGGGAGAAGTGCCCCGAGTCCCTCCGGCCCCTCTTCCAGAAGCCGACCGCCGTCGCCTTCGCCGGCAAGGATCCCATCGGGCTGGCCAAGATCCTCAGGGACTTCTCCAACCAGGGCAAGATCCTGGCCGTCAAGGGCGGCCAGGTCGAGGGCCAGCTCATGCCCGCCGCCCGGTTCGACGAGGTCAGCAAGCTGCCTTCCCGCAAGGAGCTCCTCGGCCAGCTGGCCGGCATGATGGCCCATCCGCTCCGGCGGTTCCTGGGGACCCTCCAGGCCCCGCTCGGCAACGTCGGGACCCTTCTCGGCGAGCTCAAGAAGAAAAAAGAAGCTTAAAAACCCATATTTAAGGAGACGCGTGACATGGACAAACTGACCAAGGAACAATTCTTCGCCCACCTGGACAACGTGACCATGCTGGAGATCTCGGACTATATCAAGGAGTTCGAGACCCGCTATGGAGTCAGCGCCGCCGCCGCCGCCCCCGTCATGATGGCCGCCGCCCCCGCCGCCGAGGCCGCCAAGGCCGAGGAGAAGACGGAGTTCAACGTCATCCTCAAGTCGGTCGGCGACAAGAAGATCAACGTCATCAAGGTCGTCCGCGAAGTCACCAGCCTCGGGCTCAAGGAAGCCAAGGACCTGGTCGACGGCGCGCCCAAGCCGCTCAAGGAAGGCGTCACCAAGGAAGAGGCCGAGTCGATCAAGGCCAAATTCGCCGAAGTCGGAGCCGTCATCGAGCTTCAGTAAGTGATCCGGCTGGCTGAGCGTCCGCTGGTCCGGCCCCGGAAACGGGGGATCCCCGATCTCTGCTTGAGAGTGAGACGACATGCCCAAAGAACCTAGATCGCCGTATCGCGAGAGGGACGACTTCTCGAAGATCAAGGCCGTCTTCCCGATGCCCAAGCTCCTGGACATCCAGACGGCGTCCTACGCGGAGTTCCTCCAGATGGAGCTCCTGCCCGAGGAACGGAAGGACACCGGCCTCCAGGCCGCGCTGAAGGACGTCTTCCCCATCTCCGATTTCAAGGAGACGACGGAGCTCGAATTCCTCAGCTACTCGATCGGGACCTGGGAGTGCAAGTGCGGGCGGCTCAAGGGGGTGGAGAACTCCCGGGCCAAGTGCAACG
>JBFYNT010000281.1:0-6326 GCA_041304225.1 Candidatus Aminicenantota bacterium | reverse complement strand
TCCCGCATGAGGGCGGCCGCCCGGGCGATGCTCCTTTTCCCCCCCTCGGCGCCTTTGCGGTCGACGGGGACGAAGCCGACGAAGCGCATGCCGAGCCCGACGATCGGGATGCGCAAGACGGACTTCTTGAGGATGACCCGGGCCACCCCGGGGATGAGCGTCATGACCATGGGGCCGTCGAGGAAGCTCAGATGGTTGGGCATGAAGATGCGTGGCGTCCCGGGCCCGAGCCCTTCGAGCCCCGAGGTCCGGATCTCGATGCGCAGGACCCGCCGGCTCACCCGCATGGCCCAGAATCCGACGGCGATGAGCGGCTCACGCAGCCCGGCGAGCATACAGAACAGGATGAACGGCAGGCAGGCGACGACGACGAGGATGTAGAAAAGGACGAGGACCGCGGTGCGCATCGAAGTCCGCCGATTATAGCACAGCCGGTTCCACCGGCGAAGCCGGATGCGGTATAATACCGCCCATGAAGAGGGAACGCGGAACGCCCGGCCGCGGGCTCGTCAGGCTCGGCCTCCTCCTTTACATCGCGCTCTGGATCGCCGAGGCCGTGACCAAGGTCCTTTCGGTCCTCCTCGAATACGCGGGGCACGACGCCAAATCGCCCTTGAAGGCCCAGCTCGCCGAGGGCCTCCGCCTGCTGGCCCCCGGCATGGCCCTCTACCTCCTGAAGCTCGTCGCCGTGTACGCCCTCTTCGGCGTCCTGAACGGGCACTACGCCGCGCTGCTCGCGGACCGGATCGTCCGGCGCTGGCCGGCTTCGGAGCGGTCGGCGC
Organism: Candidatus Aminicenantota bacterium; assembly: GCA_041304225.1. Taxonomy (GTDB): domain Bacteria; phylum Acidobacteriota; class Aminicenantia; order Aminicenantales; family Saccharicenantaceae; genus RBG-16-66-30. Next base: position 5,544 of record JBFYNT010000281.1, on the reverse strand, counting down.
CGGGCGTCGCCTTCCTGGCGGTCAACACCGTCTTCCTGGCCGGGGTCTACGGCTTGAACGCCGCGCGCTACCCGGCCTCCAACCTGGCCTTCGTCAAAGGCTCGTTCCTCTTCGGCGGAAAGGCCGGGACCCTGGAGGCGGCCGCCATGGGCCTGCTGGCCGTCTATTTGCTCGGATTCCTGATCCTGACCTTCCGTCACGCCCGGAAGGGGGCGGCGGCCGCGTCGTTGGCCGTCTGGACCGTGCTCCTCATCGCCCCGTACGACCCCGCCTTCCTCGTCCGCCGGGCCCTGCCGAAGAAGGAGGTGGCCGTCGTTCCCGGCCGTCCGAACGTGATCCTCATCGGGATGGATTCCCTGAACCCGCGGCACACGGGATACGCCGGCTACCCTCTGCCCCTCACGCCGAACCTGGACGCCTTCCTCGGGGAGAACGTCGTGTTCGGGAACTGCTTCACGCCCATCGCCCGGACCTTCCCCTCGTGGTACTCCATCCTGACGGGACAGTACCCGGTCACCAACGGCGTCCGGCTCAATCTCCAGAAGCGGAAGTCCATCCGGTCCTCCGAGCGGTGCCTCGGACATGTCCTCAAGGAGCGGGGCTACGCCACGGCCCACTTCACCGACGAGGTCCGTTTCAGCAATATCACGGCCGAGGAGGGCTTCGACGTCCTGCGCCATCCCGTGATGGGCATCAAGGATTTCGTCTTCGGCAGCTTCCACGACTTCAGCCTGACCAACGTCTTCTTCAACAACCCCCTGGGCTTCGAGATCTTCCCGTTCCTGCGGCACAACCGGGCCGTGTTCCACCTCTACGACGGGCGGTATTTCGTCAATGGCCTCTTGACCACGCTCGACCGCCTCAAGTCCGGGCCGCCGTTCTTCCTGGCGGCGCACCTCTGCCTCGGCCACTGGCCCTACTTCCACGCCTCCCCCCGCGAATTCGATTACCGCCCGGGGGCGGACCCGCGCATGAACCTCTACGATTCGGCGGTCTCGATCGTCGACGCCCAGCTGGGCCGGATCCTGGAGGCCATCAAGTCCGCGGGACTGTACGACGGATCGATCGTCGTCGTCCTGTCCGACCACGGCGAGTCCGCCGAGGGCCACGGCTCCGACCTGAGAGACTCCGAGCAGAACCGGACCCTGCTCGCCTGGAAGCCGGCCGGCGGGACGGCGCACCGGGAGGTCGGAAACCTCGTCCGGACGATCGATATCGCCCCGACGGTCCTCGACCTCCTCGGCCTCGGGACGGACGGCCGGGCTTTCGACGGGACGAGCCTGGCCCCTTGGCTCCGTCCCGCGGCCGGGCCGGCTCCGGCCGACGACCGGTCCGTCTTCATGGAGACCGAGTTTTCCCTGGACGCGCCCGGCGGCGCCGGGATCGCGCTCCAGTCCCTGATCGAACAGGGGGTCCGGTTCTACGAGTTCGACCGGGCCGGGCTGGTCACCGTGCGGGACGAGTATTTCGATCTCCTGATCCGGCGGCGGAACCGGGCCGTCGTGACGTCCGAGTGGAAGCTCGTCCGCGACGTTCTCGTCCGCAGCGGCGCCGAAAGCGTCAGGACGGCCTTGTTCGATCTTCGGACGGACCCCTCCTGCGCGAAGGACGTCTCCGCGGCGCGGCCGGACGTCGTCCGAGACCTCTGGGACCGCCTGTCGCGGTATTACGGGCCCGAGCTCGAGATCCGTGCCGCTCCCCCTGCCGGCGGGCGCTGATGGTCGCTCCGTAGACTCCGCTCCCTGCCGGTCCCCTCCTCCAGCAACGGGGATTTTCTGGGCCTGCTATCTCACCCTGTCCCGAGAGGGTGGAGGCAACAGCCCTCGCCTCCTCGAGAGGGAAGCCCACAAAAGGGAACAGAACAAAAAAAAGGGGGCGGCCGAAGCCGCCCCCGAAAAGGCGTGCGTGTCGAAGCTAGGTCAGCTTCCGGACTGGACGAGGGCCGTGCGGGGACCGCAGATCCAGTTGCCGGCCCAGGCGACGAGGTCGTAGTCGAAGTCGGACATGCCGCTGACGTTGTAGAATCCGGCTTCGGGGTTGGCCTCGGCGTAGGCGGCGGCGTTGTAGGTCGGGCCGTCGGCGCCGTTGCGGCCGTAGGACGAGATGACGAAGTCGTCGGAGCCGATGTTGTCGGCGTTGGCGCCGGTCAGCGCGCCCTCGGAAGGCCCTTCACCGCAGTAGACGTTGTAGGGCGTGTTCCAGGGATCGTTGATCGGGCAGGTCTTGATGTAGAAGTTGGCGATGGCCTGGGGGAACTGATCGGTCGCGGCGGTCAGAGGGCCGTCCTGCGTGACCGCGTCCCAGTTGCCATGGTCGGTGATGTAGTCCATGGCGCCCGTGGACACCGTCATGATCTCCTTCATCGCGGTCTTCTGCTTGGCCTTCTGGATGGCGGCCAGAGCGTTCGGGATGAGGAGAGCGGCCAGGATGCCGATGATCGCGACGACGATCAGCAGCTCGATGAGGGTGAATCCTCTCATCTTCTTGATCATTGAAAACCTCCTTAAGATTTCCCTGGCTGATCTCCTCAGCCGGGTTGTTTGCCACTCATAGTTGGCACCCCTATTATAGCAAGATGCGTGCCATATTAGAAACGATTATAAATCATTGATATTGATATATTTATAATTATTGTCAGGGACCTTGCCGGAAAAATGCCGCCGCTTTTTGTCATTTTTGACACAATTTGTCGTTCAGGCGGGGTTGCGGTCGCCGTTACCGTTCCGCTTCTCCGCCTTCCGGACCTGGTTGAGGTCGTACTTGCCGATGAGATAGCGGATGGTCCGGTAGCTCAGGCCCAGGAGGGGGGCGGCCTTCTGCAGGCTGCCGCCGGTGACCGCCAGCGCCTCCTGGATGTACTTCTTGGTGATCTCGTCCAGGTGGTGGGTCAGGCTGAATCCGGGCGCGAAGAGCTCCTGGGTCTCGAGCTTCTTTTTCTGCGGAGAGACGATCTCCTGGGGCAGGCAGGCGACGGTGACCGTCTCGCGGTCCTCGATGGCCACGATGCGCTCGATGACGTTCTCGAGCTCTCGGATGTTGCCCGGCCAGGGATAGCCCTCGAGGAGGCCGACGACGTCGGGCGTGAACCGCTTCGGCTTCTTGCCCATCTTGTCGCAGTACTTCTGGAGGAAGTGGGCGATGAGGATCGGGATGTCCTCGACGCGCTTGCGAAGCGGGGGCATGTCGATGCAGATGACATTCAGCCGGTAGAAGAGCTCCTCGCGGAACTTGCCCTCGGCGATCCGCTTCTTCAGGTCCTGGTTGGTAGCGGCGATGATGCGGACGTCCACCGGGATCTCGTCCGCTCCGCCGACCCGGCGGACCTTGCGCTCCTGGAGGGCCCGGAGGAGCTTGACCTGGGTCCAGGGCGACATCTCCCCGACCTCGTCGAGGAAGAGGGTGCCGCGCTGGGCCAGCTCGAACATGCCCTTCTTGTCGGAGACGGCCCCGGTGAACGAGCCGCGGACGTGCCCGAAGAGCTCGCTCTCCAGGAGGTTCTCGGGCAGGGCGGCGCAGTTGATGGACACGAAGGGGTGGTCGCGCCGGGCGCCCTGGAGGTGGACGGCCCGGGCGGCCATCTCCTTGCCGGTCCCGCTCTCGCCGGTGATGAGCACGGTCGAATCGGTCGAGGCCACCTTCTCGATGAGGATGTAGATCTCCTGCATCGGCCGGCTCTTGCCGATCATCTGCTCGAAGCCGTAGCGGTCCTTGAGGTCGCGCTTGAGCAGCAGGTTCTCCTGCTTCAGGCGTCCCGCGGCCAGGCCCCGGCCGACGATGATCTTGAGCTCCTCGACGTCGAAGGGCTTGACGACGTAGTCGAGGGCCCCGGCCTTCAGGGCCTCGACGGCCTGGGCGATGCTGCCGTAGGCCGTGATCAGGATGACCGGCAGGTCGGGCCGGTTCTCCCGGGCGTAGCGGAGGACGTCCATGCCGTCGGCCCCGGGCATCTTGATGTCGGTGACGACGAGGTCGACCTCCTCCTTGGCCAGGATCTCGAACGCCCCTGCCGCCGACGGAGCCGTCTTGACGGCGTAGCCTTCCTTCTTGAAGACGACGGTGAGCAGGTCGAGGAGGCTCTTCTCGTCGTCGATGATCAGGATCGTTTCCATGGACTTACCCTTGCTCCCCCGCGGGCCCGCGCCGCGGCAGCGTGATCGTGACCTCCGTTCCCTTCGAGGCCTCGGAGCGGACGTCGATCCGCCCGTCGTAGTCGTCGACGATCTTGCGGACGATGGACAGGCCCAGGCCACGCCCGTTCGCGAACCCGGAATAGAACGGCTCGAACAGGTGTTCCTGGTCCTCGGCGCTCAACCCCCGGCCCGTGTCCGCGACGACGACGCGGACCTCCTTGCGGCGCGGCTCGGGGAAGTCGAGGGTCAGCCGCCCGCCCTCGGGCATGGCCTTGAGCGCGTTCTTGATGAGGTTCCAGAAGACCTGCTTGAATTGGCCGGCGTTGCCGACATAGCGGACGTCCGCCTCCCGGTAGTTGCCGAGGAGCTCGACCTTGCCGTTGAGTTCGCCCCCGGCCCTGAGGATCTTGACGGTTTCGTCCATGAGGTCGCTGAGATTGATCGGCGAAAAGACCTGCTTGGCCGGCAGGGCGAAATCGAGGAACTGCTCGAGGCTCTGCGAGACGCGCTCCGACTCCTTGAGCACGATGCCCATGAGCTCTCCCTGCTCGGGGCTCAGAACCAGCTCTTTCTTCAACACCTGGACCGAACCGGAGATGGCCGCTAAGGGGTTGCGGATCTCGTGGGCCAGGCTGGCCGACACCCGCCCGGCCTCGGCCAGCCGCTCCCGGACGAGGAGCTCCTTCTCCGCGGCCCTGAGGGCCTCGCGGGTCCGGCGCAGGCTGCCCGTCAGCCGGCTCATCAGCGCGGCGATGACGAAGAAGACGCCCCAGGCGACGAACATCGTGACCAGCATCGAGCCGAGAGGCGGCCGTACCGCGTGCTCGGGCCGGAAGCCGGGGATGAAGCCGAAGTAGAGGCCGTCGGCCAGGACCCCGAAGAGGATGGCCGAGAGGGCCGCGGCCAGGAATCCGGCCCGGCCGGAGACGACCAGGCTCGCGGCGATGATCGGGAAGAGGTACAGGAAGTACATCGACGAGCCGAGGCCGCCGGAGAGGTAGACGAAGGCGGTGATGAGCAGCAGGTCGAAGACGACCTGGAGGTAGGCCTGGACGACGAGCCGCCGGCCGCCGGCGTAGAGGGCGAAGAAGACGGCCGAGAAGACGTAGGCGCCGAGGATGAGGTAGTAGAAGGGCAGGTTGGACGGCGCGTCAGGCGAAGACAGCTGGATGATGATGGCCGAGACGAGGAGGGAGGTCAGGACGACGATCCGGTAGACGTTGTAGAGGAAGACCAGCCGTCGGTCCACCGTCCGCTCGGGCTTCATCGTCCCCTCTCCCTGGTCCACGCTCAGAACTTCTGCATCAGGCTGAAGATCGGCAGGTACATCGAGATGACCAGGCCGCCGACGAGACCGCCGATGAAGATGAGCATGATGGGCTCGAGGATCGAGAGGAGGGAGGCCACGGTGACG
>JBFYNT010000280.1:0-27967 GCA_041304225.1 Candidatus Aminicenantota bacterium | reverse complement strand
CTCGGAAATGGCGACCTTTATCCGGCTCTTCTTCCTGCTGGTCATGCCCTACGGCGGGTTCCTCATCGGGACGCGCAAGGCGGAATGGTTCGATCCCGCCCATCTCCTGGGCTTCTTCAAGGAGAAGCGGCCCGACCGGGTTCCCAAGCTCGTGGACACGAGCGTCATCATCGACGGCCGCATCGCCGACCTCTGCGACACGGGTTTCGTCGAGGGGGCGCTGGTCGTGCCGCAGTTCGTTCTCAAGGAGCTCCAGGCCGTGGCGGATTCCCCCGATCCGCTGAAACGGCAGCGGGGCCGGCGGGGGCTCGACGTCCTCGACCGCATCCAGAAATCCTCCCTGGTGTCGATCACGCTCTCGGACATGGACTTCCCCGACATCAAGGACGTCGACACCAAGCTCATCGAGTGCGCCAAGGCCATGGCCGCCAAGATCGTCACCAACGATTTCAACCTGAACAAGGTCGCCCGCATCCACGGCATCCAGGTCCTCAACATCAACGAGCTCGTCAATTCCCTCCGGCCGGTCGCCCTGCCCGGCGAGACCATGAGCGTCTTCATCCTGAAGGAAGGCAAGGAGAAGGACCAGGGCGTCGCCTACCTCGAGGACGGGACCATGGTCGTCGTCGACAACTCGCGGCGGATGATCGGCCAGACGATCGACGTCACCGTCACCTCGGTCCTCCAGACGACGGTCGGGAAGATGATCTTCGGCCGGTTCGCCAACGGGGAGACGAAGTGAGCCGGACCTCGGTCCTGATCGTCGCCGCCGGGGCCGGCAAGCGCTTCGGCGGGCCGAAGCAGTTCGCCTACCTCCGGGGCCAGCCCGTGCTCGAGTGGACGCTCGAGCGCTTCCAGGCCCTCGGATCGATCGACGACATCGTCCTGGTCCTGCCCGACGAGCAGGACATGAAGCATTACCGCCTACGGTACCCGAAGATCGTGGACATCGTCAGGGGCGGCGAGAAGCGCCAGGACTCGGTCTGGCAGGGCTTCCGCCTGCTCAAGGGACAGGAGACCGGGATCGTCCTCGTCCACGACGGGGCCCGGCCGCTGGTGAGCTCCGAGCTCATCGGCCGGGTCATCGCCGCGGCCCGTACCCTGGGGGCGGTCGTGCCGGTCCTGCCGGTCGAGGAGACCGTTAAGGAGATCAGGGACGGGAGCGTCGTCCGGACGCTCGACCGGACCTTTCTCGCGCGGGCCCAGACGCCGCAGGGTTTCCAATACGCGCTCCTCAAGCGGGCCCTCGAATCGGCCCGCAAGGACCGCTTCCAGGGGACCGACGAGGCCTCCCTGGCCGAGCGCGCGGGCATCCCGGTGGGCGCGGTCGAGGGCGAGGCCCGGAACATCAAGATCACGACCCCGGTCGACATCAAGATCGCGGAGGCGCTCCTCGATGCATAAGATAGGGATCGGCTACGACATCCACAGGCTCGAGGCGGGCCGGCGGCTCGTCCTCGGCGGCGTCGGCATCCCCGCGGCGGCCGGGCTCCGCGGCCACTCCGACGGCGACACCCTCGTCCACGCCGTCATCGACGCCCTGCTCGGGGCCCTCGGCGAGGGCGACATCGGGACCCATTTCCCCGACACGGACCCGCGCTTCGAGGGCGCCCGCAGCCTGGACCTCCTCGAGACCGTCGCCGGGCTCCTCCGGGGCCGCGGCGCCAGGGTCGTCAACGTCGACGCGGTCATCGTGGCCGAGGAGCCGAAGATGGGGCCCCACGTCCCGGCCATGAAGGCCGCGCTCTGTCCCATCCTCGGGATCCCGGAGAAGGCGCTGGGCATCAAGGCCAAGACGAACGAAGGCCTGGGCCCCGTCGGCGAGAAGCGGGCCATCGCCTGCACCGCCGTCGCCCTCATCGAGCTTCCCGGCTGATCTCCGCGTCTGCCGGTTTCTGCGGTTGGCCGCGTCCTGCTCGCGATATATCTCTGTCCCTGAGCGCGTTGGCCGGGCCGTTCCCGGCCTCCGACTCCCGAGCATCATTGAATGACGGGTGGCCCGGGATGTTTTCGTCCGCCGGAAGCGGAAGGGGATGCGCTCTCTGGAGCGCCGGGGGTTCCAAGGGGCGCTTCCCCCTTGGTCTGAGCGACCGAAGGTCGCGAAGAGGGGTGGTCCGGAGGGGGAAGGGAATCCGTTCCCCCTCCGCCCACGGGGGGATGGGTGGAGCGACGCCGGACGAAAATGTCCCGGGACAGGACCCGTCGATACAAGTTCGGGTGGCGGAGGCCGGGAATGATCCGGCAGCATCTGGGATTTGACTTGGCCATTCGTTGTGAATATCCTCGGCTCTTCCAGAGAGGAGGTCCGATGAACACACGCGCCCGCAGAACCTTGACCTTGGCCGCCGTCGCTATCGCCGCCGCCATCGTGTTCGCCGTCGCCCAGGAACGGGGGCCCGGGGAGCGCGGAACGCCGGAACCGAGGCCGTCGAAGGCCTACACCGTCGGCGGCGTCCGCCACGGGATCAGCTTTTTCCCGCGGGCGGGCTACGCCTTCACCAAGCCGAAGGCGGCCGGGGAGCTGGACTTCCTCCATTACCACACCTACGACGAGGTCAACGCCTTCCTGCGCAAGTGGGCCGCGGACTACCCCGGCCTCGTCGACCTCTATTCCGTCGGCAAGTCCTTCGAGGGCCGGGACATCTGGCAGATCACCGTCGCCAACAAGGCCACCGGCAAGGACACCGACAAGCCGGCCATGTACATCGAGGGCAACCGGCATTCCGGGGAGGTCACGGCGGCCGAGTGCGCCCTCTGGTTCGCGGACCACATCCTGCGCGGCTACGGGAAGGACCCCGAGCTGACGAAGCTCGTCGACACGAAGGCCATCTACGTCCGGGTCGAGAACGATCCTGACGGCTCCGAGCTCTACCTGAACACGGCGCAGTCGAACCGGAGCACGGTCCGGCCTTACGACGACGACCGCGACAACCTCCTCGACGAGGACCCGCCCGAGGACCTCGACGGCGACGGCTTCATCCTCCAGGTCCGCAAAAAGGTCGAGCCCGGCAAGGGCACGATGACCGTCGACCCGGCCGATCCCTCGGGCCGGCTGATGAAACGGGCCGAGGCCGGCAAGGGCGACTATGTCGTCTCCGCGGAGGGGATCGACAACGACGGCGACGGCCGGACGAACGAGGACGGCATCGGGGGGCTGGACCTCCACCGCAATTACCCCGAGAACTGGCGGCCGATGCCGGGCGCCGACCGGACCGGCCGCGGCTGGACCCAGGGCGGGGCGGGCGAGTATCCGCTCTCCGAGACCGAGACCCGGGCCGTCTTCACCTTCCTCCTCGAGCATCCCAACATCAGCGTCGTCCAGACCATGGACACGACCGTCCCGATGCTCCTCCACGGCCCGTCGACGAGCCGGATGAGCGAATCGATGTTCCCCGGCGACATGAAGATCTACCAGTACTTCGACGCCGAGGGCAAGAGGATCACCGGCTACGCGAGCGCCGGCGACACCTACTGGGACTACGCCAACCAGGGCCGGGGAGACCGCGACATGCGGGCCATGGCCGCCGAGATGGGCTTCGAGATCCCGAACGAACCCGAAGGCCGGCCGCTCTTCGGGCACTCGCCCGACTTCGGCTATCTCTATTACGGCGCCGTCTGGTACGGCGACGAGCTCTGGAACGGCGGCCGGCTCAAGGACTACGACGGGGACGGCCGGGTCACCGATCTCGAGAGCCTCCGCTTCATCGACGAGGAGCTCGGCGGCCGTTACTTCAAGCCCTGGGCCAAGATCGTCCATCCGGCGCTCGGCGAGGTCGAGGTCGGCGGCTTCAATCCCAAGTTCTGGCGCCAGAACCCCCCGGTCGAGCTGCTCGAGGAATGGATCCGGAAAGAGGCCCTGTTCAACCTCCTCCTGGCCAAGTCCCTGCCGCAGGTGAAGATCGTCTCGGCCGAGGTCCGGCCGGTCAAGAAGGAGGCCGACACCTTCGAGATCGTGGCCGTCTTCACCAACGAGGGTTTCCTGCCGACCGCGCTGGAGATGGCCCACCGGGTCAAGATCGTCCGGCCGGACGCGGCCTCCGTGCGCCTGCCGGCCGGGGCCGAGCTGGTCAAGGACCGGGCCCGCCGGGACATCGGCTTCCTCAAGCAGAACGAGAGGAAAGAGGTTCGCTGGAAGATCAAGGTCAAGCCGGGCACGGCCGGTGAGGCCGAGGTCTCCATCCTGTCGACGCGGGGCGGCGTCGCCCGTACGGCGGTGAAGATCGGCTAGGACCGGCCGGAGCCGCGCCCGGCCTGGCCTTCGGCCGAGAGGCCGTAGGCCTTCATTTTGTAGGCGAGCATACGCTCGGTGATGCCGAGCGACCGGGCCGCCCGGCTCTTGACCCCGCCCGACTCGCGCAGGGCCAGGCGGATCTCCTGGACCTCGAGCCGGCGGACCTTGTCCGTCAGCGCGTCGGCCCCGCCTCCCGGATCCGGGCCGGCGTTCTCCGCGAAGAAGACCGGCAGGTCGGCGACGCCGAGGACATCCTTTTCCGCGAACACCACCGCCCGCTCGACGACATTCTCGAGCTCGCGGACGTTGCCGGGGAAGTCGTGGTTGATCAGGATCCCCAGCGCTTCACGGGTGACGCCCTGGATCTTCTTGCCTTCGCGCGCGGCGTAGGCCTTGAGGAAGAAGTCGACGAGGAGCGGGATGTCCTCCTTCCGGCGGCGCAGCGGCGGGACGGCGATGGGGATGACGTTCAAGCGGTAGAACAGGTCGTCCCGGAACTTTCCCTGCTTCCTCAAGATGTCGAGGTCCCGGTTGGTCGCGGCGATGACCCGGACGTCGGCGCGGAGAGGCCGGTTCGAGCCCAGCCGGTAGAACTCCCGGTCCTGGAGGAAGCGCAGGAGCTTGACCTGGGCCTCGGGCGCGAGGTCGCCGATCTCGTCGAGGAGGACGGTGCCGCCCGCGGCGGCCTCGAATTTGCCGATCTTGCGCTCGTGGGCCCCTGTGAACGCGCCCTTCTCGGCGCCGAAGAGCTCGGCCTCGATGAGCGTCTCCGGCAGGGAGGTGACGTTGAACGCGATGTAGGGGCCGTTCTTGCGGGCCGAGGCCTGGTGGATCATCCGGGCCAGGAGGTCCTTGCCCGTTCCGGTCTCGCCCGTGATGAGGACCGTCGCCTCGCTCCGCGCCGCCTTGACGACGAGATGGGCGACATCCTCCATGAGCGGAGAGGCGAAGACGAAGTTCCGGGCGCTGAGCTTCTCCTCCAGACGCTCCTGGAGGAGGGAGATCTCCTTGCGGAGCTTCTGCCGCTCCGTCGCCCGCTCGAGGACGAGGAGGAACTTCTCGAGATCGATCGGCTTGACGATGTAATCGTAGGCCCCCGCGCGAAGGGCCTCGACGGCCCGCTCGATGTTGCCGTAGGCCGTGACCATGACCGGCGTCACCAGCGGATTGACCGCGAGGATGTCCCGGATGGCCTCCGTGCCGGTCTCGTCGCCGAGCTTGTAATCGACGACGGCCACGTCGACGGGTTGACGGACGACGGCCTCCCGGGCTTCCCGGCGGGACGAGGCCTCGATGACCTGGTAGCCCCGCGATTCCAGGTTCTCCCGGATCAGGCGGCGTTGGACGGGGTCGTCCTCGACGACCAGGATGAGAGGCTCGTTCATGTCACGCTCCCGGCAGCTCGATCCGGAATTCGGTGCCTTCGCCAAGCCGGCTGTGGACCGTGATCGTCCCGCCGTGGGCTTCGATGATCCTCCGGGTCAGGTAAAGGCCGATGCCCATGCCCTTCTCCTTCGTCGTATAGAAAGGCTCGAACAGGCGTTCCGCCGCTTCGGACGGGAGGCCGGGGCCGTCGTCGCGGACGATGACCTCGACCCGCCCCCCGGTCCGGCGGCCGCGGGCGGTGACCGGGGCCGCGGGGGAGGCCTCGACGGCGTTCTTCAGGACGTTGAGCAGGGCCTGGGCCAGCAGCTCGCGGTCGCCGGCCAGCCGGACGCCGGGTGCGGGCTCGATCCGGACGCGCGAGGCGGCCTCCGGGGCGTCCACGGCCAGGCTCGCGGCGGCCGCGCTCAGGACGCCGTCGAGCTCGATGTCCTCGACGGACGGCCGGACGGCCTTGACCACGTTCGAGAACCGGTCGACGATCCGGGCGATCGCTCTCACTTGGGACTTGCCCAGGTTCAGGTCCCCCTTCATGTCGGGCGAAGCCCTCCGGTCCAGGAGCTCGAAGAGGAGAGCCAGGCTGTTCAGGGGGTTCTTGATCTCGTGGGCGACGCCCGAGGTGAAGGCCGAGATCTCGCGGAACCGCTCCTTCTCCTGGCGTTCCGATTCGGCCTCGCGGGCTTTGGCCACGTAGCGCGACTGGAGGGTGTAGAGGCCCCGGAAAAAGAGCGCGCCGGCCAGAAGGATGAGCGCGGAGAGCAGCGCCGAGGTCCGCCGCGAGAGCGCCAGCATCTCCTCCATGCCGGTCAGGGCGTAGCCGAGGTAGAGTCGGTAGCGGCGGCCGTCCCGGGTCGCGAAGGTGGAGAGCTCGCTGAAGATCTTGCCGGCCGGCGAGTCGATGATCCCCGTCTCGTCGGCCCGGGCGCCGCTGAGGGAGATGGGCAAGTAGCCTTCGAACCGGGAATTCCAGGCGAGGACGCTCCCTTGCCCGTCGAGCAGGGCGACGAAATAGAGGGCCTCCTCGGAGAAGAGGGCGTCGAGCACGGCCTCGGGGGCCAGCCCTTCGTCGAGATAATGGGATACGGTCGTCCGGAGGATGCCGGCGGTCGCCGTGAGTTGGCCGCGGACGAGGGATCCCGTCCTTCGCTTCAGATCGGCCTGGGCCAGAACGGACGAGAGGGCGAAAAAGAAGAGCACGCCCAGGAACGGAAGGGCGAAGAACAGGAGGACGCTGCGTCGCTTCAAGAGATGCCGAGCCTCCTCGGGCCCCGCCGTCCCCGCGGGCCGCCCTGCCAGCTGGGGAAGCCGCGCTTGTCCCTGAGCGTGAGGATCTCGCCCCGGAACTGGAGCTCCCGGGCGATGATCGTCCGGGTCCCGTCCGGCGCCTGCGAGAGGGAGCCGATGCCCTTCACCTTCTCGCCGCCGTGGACATCCTCCCGGAAGAACCAGGACGGGCTGATCTCGACGTCGGCCAGCCCCGGCTTTCCGGCCTCCTCGATCCTCAGGACGAGGAACGGGGCCGTGTCCTTGTAGCGGGGCTCGAGGACGATCTCGCGGACCGTCCCTTCGAAGCGGACCTCTTTGTCCACGTCGTAGAAGCGCGCGGGCGTCTGTCCCGCCGCCCGGCCCGCGGCGAGCGCCGCGAGCAGGATGACGAAGGCGTAGCGTGGCCTCATGGCGTTCCTCCCTTCCGCGCGGTCGGCAGGTTCCACTGGAACCCGGCCGTGATATAGCCGCTCCGCCAGTCGAACAGCGGATCGGTCGACCGGTTGTCGACATGGGCGTAGCTCACGAAGACCGAGAACCGCCGGAAATCCTTTTCCAGCCGGGCTTCGAAGAGATGCCGGAGGTCCTTCCGGACGATGCCGAGCGGCAGCCCGTCGATCCCCAGGCTCTCGACACCCGGGTAGGTCTTGTCGGAGTAAGTATAGCCGGTCTTGATCCCGACGCTCCAGGGCAGGCTCAGCGTGATCCGGCCGGTGTACTGGCCGCCCTCCCAGGAGAAGGCGTCGGCGCTCGGGTTGGCGACCAGATAGAACTCCTCGATCGACATGAAGGGGCTCTCGCCCGAGACGACCCACTGCCTCAGGGCCGAAACGCTGAGGCCGACGACGTCGGCGATGCCCTGGGCCGCGAGGGCGGACACGGCGACATGTCCGATGCCGGCGCCGCCTCCGGTGGCGCTATAGCGGGGGATGAAGCCGCTGCCGCCATCATAGTGCTGGCCGCCCCAGCCCGATCCGGAACCGCTTCCCGAACCCGCCGGGGCGCCCAGCCCGTTCCCCGAGCCGCCCGCCGACACCAGCCCCGCGGGGGCCGGGGCCGGCTCCGTCACGGTCTCGACCGGCTCGGGCAGGTAGGGATGGAGGAAGTACTTGTAGCCGTACTCCGCGTCCGCTTTCAGGGTCGTCCGGGTAGGGAAATACTTGTCGACCGAAAGGGCCGCGACATGGCTGATGTAGTCGAACAGCGTGTCCCGGTACGACGCGTAACTCCCCTGCCATTGGAGCTTCAGGATCGACGAGGGGGCCAGATAGGTCTTGAAGGCGCCAAGGAGTTGGGCGCCGACCGTGCTGAAGGCCGCGTAGCCCTGGCTGTAGAACGCGCCCGTGCCGCCCGCGGCGAAATAGAAGGCGCCCTTCGCGCCGGAAGGGACGAGGTAGTCCAGGCCGATATCGGCCGCGAAGAAGTTCAGTCCGGCGGTCTGGCGGAACGCCGAATACTCCAGGTCCGCCAGCAGGGAGATGGCCGAGAGATCCTGTTCGAAGGCCAGCGAGAACGCCGAGATCTGCTCGGACACCGCGTCCCGTGTCTGGAACAGGTTCTGCGTGGAGTGCTGATTGAACGACAGAAAGACCGTGCCGGCCTGGGCCGAGACCACGGTCGCTAGGAGGAAGGGCGCGAGGCGCTTCAACATCTTCATCATCATGATGCAAAACCCCCTGTCAATCAAGACGCAAGGCCTCCTTTCCGCGGGGGCGGAAAGGAGGCCCTGCTATGGTTCAACGGCGGCCCTTTCTCTGGGCCGTGCCCTTGGGGCCGGTGCCGTCGCACACGCCGGTCCCGGACGCCCGTCCGGCGGCCGTGGTGCCGCTCCGGAAGGAGCCCTTGCCGATCTTGTGCTGGCTTTTGTAGCCGGCGCCGTCCTCGGGCTTGACCCAGTCGGGGTCCTGTCCGTTGGGGACGCCGTCGCCGTCGTCGTCGCGGGTCAGCTGGTAGGAATAGCCCGCTTTGGCGTCGGCCGCCATGGTCTTGCCCGCGGCGCCCTTCTTGGACTGTTCCTGGTACCCGGTGCCGTCCTCGGGCTTGACCCAATCGGGGTCCTGGCCGTTCGGGATGCCGTCGCCGTCGGCGTCCTTGGCGAGGTCGTTGATGCCGTCGCCGTTCTCGTCGACGAACGCGATCCGGTTGCGGTGGCGGAATTCCGACTTCGCCTGGACCTTGTTCTGGGCTTTGATTTCGGCCTGGTTCTGGTCCTTCAACTGGGCCTTGACCTGGGCCTTCTCCTGGGACTGGGTCTGGGTCTTGTCCTGGGCGGCCGCGAAGGCGAAGCCGAGGACGAGAAGCCCGACCATGAACGCTGTCATCTTTTTCATCTCATGACCTCCTTGAGTCATTTCGCCCTCTGTATATGCAGGTCTCGTGCCAACTCATAAAAGCATAAATAACAATAACTTAGGATTCTAGGACCGGCTGAAACCCGACAATTTTGTCGGACCTTCCGACATTTTCCGCCGGCGGCCTCGGGCCCCGGCGAAATCCTGTATAATATAAGGAACCGCGGGCTTTTCCGGGCAACCGGACCGGGGGCCCGGAGTTCAGGAAACAGACCGGCCCTGGAAGAATTATCCCTCCCCCCCGTCTAATAGGGTGCGGAGGACAAGTGAGCATATCCGCATGGAAGAGAAACAGCTGGTTCGACTGGCTCAGCAGGGAAGCCCCGCGGCTTACGAAGAGCTGGTCACGAAATACCAGCCCAAGGTGTACAGCATGGCTTTGAGCTTCACCCGGAACCGGGAGGCGGCCGACGATCTGGCCCAGGAGGTCTTCCTGAAGGCCTATCTCGCCCTGCCCCGGTTCCACGGCAAGTCCGAGTTCGGGACCTGGCTGTACCGCATCTCCATCAACCACGTCCGGGACTACCTCCGGAAGAAAGGCCGGGCCAAGGAGGTCAGTCTGGACGACGTCCGCGAGATCTCGTTCTCCGACAGGGAACAGACGGAACGGGCCGAGATGGAGAGGGAGACCGAGGCCCGCCGGACCCTCGTCCAGAAGTTCGTTCAGGGCCTGCCGGAAAAGTACCGGGTCATCCTGACGCTCCGGGACATCCAGGGGCTGGCCTACGAGGACATCTCCCGCATCCTCCGGCTGTCGCCGGGGACCGTGGACTCGCGACTCCACCGGGCGCGGCGGATGCTCCGCGGCAAGCTGGCTCCCTATCTCGAGGGAGCGGGAGGGGCGCATGAACTGTCGTAAGGCCGAACAAGGACTTCTCAAGTCCGTCGACGGACGCCTCGACCGGCGCGCCGCGGACCTGCTCGGCGAGCACCTCGAAGCCTGCCCGGCCTGCCGCCGGGCCGAGAAGGACTACCGGGCGATGTTCGCCCTGCTTCGGGACGACCGCGCCGCCCAGCCCCTCCCCGGCTTCTGGGAGCGTCTCGAGCCCCGGCTGCGCGAGGAGCGGGCGATCGTGCCCCTGCTCTTCTGGGAGCGCCTGAGCCTGCGGGCCATCCCCGTGTTCCTGGTGCTCGTCGCCCTCATCGGCGGCGTGCTCTTCTTCAGCCCGCAGGTCCGCGAGACGAGCGCCTCGGCGGCCCTGCTGCTCGACGACCAGGACCCGCTCTCGGACATGCACGCCGTCTTTGACGCGGACAAGTCGGAGTCGAAGAGCATGATATTGATGTTCGCGTCCCTCGACGACAAGACGCCCCTGAGGAGGCCGACTCCATGAAGACGAAATACAAGGTCATCGCCGCCCTGCTGATGCTCGTCGTCTTCGGCTTGGGTGTCGCCGCCGGCGTCCTGGGAGAGCGCTGCATCGTCCACAGGAAGGACAAGCGGACCACGGCCGGCCGGCCGCACCCGCCGTCCCCCGAGGATTGGGCCAAGGAGCTTGGCCTCACCGAGGACCAGAAGGCGCAGATGCGCGAGATCTTCAAAAAGAACGAGGAGCGGATGAAGGCCTACCGGACCGAGAGCCGGGCCCGCCTGGACGAGCTCCGCAAGATGCTCTGGGCCGAGACCAACGCGGTCCTGACCCCGGAGCAGAAAGCCAAGAACGACGAGATGATCCGCCGCTTCGAGGAGCGGCGGAAGCAGGACGCCGCCAAGGGCGGCTCGGACCGGACCAACACGCGCGACCGCCGGGGCGACGATCCACCGCCCCCGGACCGCGAGAGATAAAGGAGACACCTCATGAAGAAGAAAGCCATCTGGATCATCGTCGCCCTGGTCGTCGTGACCGGGGTCATCCTCGGCCTGACCGTCTTCGGCAAAGGGAAGAACGGCAAGGTCGAGTATAGGACGGAAGTGATCGGCCGCGGCGACATCGAAGCCCTGGTCGTCACCTCGGGGACCCTCAATCCCATCGAGACCGTCGACGTCGGCGCCCAGGTCTCGGGCAAGGTCGTCGAGCTCTACGCCGACTTCAACTCCGTCGTCACCAAGGGCCAGGTCGTGGCCGAGCTCGACCAGGAACCCCTGAAGATGAAGATCGACCAGAACGAGGCCAACTACAAGAGCCGGGTTGCCTCGCTCGAGCGGTCCAAGGTCAGCCTGCAGACGGCCGAGAAAGCCTACGAGCGGGCCAAGTCGCTCTTCGCCAAGGAGCTCATCTCGATCGAGGAGATGGACGCCTCAGAGGCGGCCTTCCTCAACGCCAAGAGCGACCTCGTCTCTTCGGAGGCCAGCCTGGCCCAGGCCAAGAGCACGCTCGACCTGAGCAAGGTCGACCTGGGCTACTCTGTCATCAAGGCCCCGGTCGACGGCGTCGTCATCACCCGCAAGGTCAACATCGGCCAGACCATCCAGTCGAGCTACCAGGCCCCGGTGCTCTTCCAGATCGCCACCGACCTGACCAAGATGAAGGTCGAGTGCAGCGTCGACGAGTCCGATATCGGCAAGGTCAAGGAAGGGCAGAAGGTCCGCTTCACGGTCGAGGCCTACCCCAACGAGAACTTCAACGGCATCGTCCAGCAGGTCCGTTTCTCGCCCGAGACGGTCCAGAACGTCGTCACCTACACGACCATCGTCAACGTCGAGAACCCCGAGAAGAAGCTCCTGCCCGGCATGACGGCGACCGTGTCCATCATCGTCGGCGAGGCCAAGGACGTCCTGCGGGTCTCCAACGCGGCCCTGCGGTTCACGCCCAACCTCCCGGCCGAGCAGCTCCAGGCCATCATGAAGGAGTCCATCGACAAGATGATGGCCAAGCGCCAGGCCGAGGGCGGCCAACCCGGCCAGCCGGGCGCCTCCGGGGCCGGCGCTCCGGCCGCGGCCAGGCCTGAGGGCCAAGGCGGCCAGCGGACGTTCAACCGGCAGGGCGGCGGACAGGCGGGCGGCGCGGCCCGGGCGCAGATGCCCCGCGTCTGGATGCAGGACCCGGACGGCAAGTGGAGCCTGATGTTCGTCCGGACCGGGGTCTCGGACACCTCGTTTTCGGAGATCGTCCGCAGCGAGCTCAAGGAGGGCGACGTCATCATCGCCGGGAACATGACCGCGACGACGTTGACTTCCAATCAGGGCATGGGCGGGATGATGTTCATGGGCGGACCTCCGCCCGGCGGACGGCGCTGAGCGGCGGGCCGGCCGTCCGGCAAGGAAAACGAAGATGCCCCAAAACGTCATCGAACTGCGGAACCTGGTCAAGACCTACTGCGTCGGCGAGACGGAGGTCCGGGCCCTGCGCGGCGTGTCCTACTCGATCAAGCAGGGGGAATTCCTGGCCATCATGGGACCGTCGGGCTCGGGCAAGTCGAGCCTGATGAACATCCTCGGCTGCCTCGACCGGCCAACCTCCGGCGAATATTCCCTCGAGGGCGAGGACATCTCCAAGCTCGAC
This sequence comes from Candidatus Aminicenantota bacterium, assembly GCA_041304225.1. Taxonomy (GTDB): domain Bacteria; phylum Acidobacteriota; class Aminicenantia; order Aminicenantales; family Saccharicenantaceae; genus RBG-16-66-30. The sequence continues at coordinate 15,293 of JBFYNT010000280.1, read as the reverse complement.
AAGGACCGCCTGGCGCGCATCCGGAACCAGAAGATCGGGTTCGTCTTCCAGAGCTTCAATCTCCTGTCCCGGACGACGGCCCTGGAGAACGTCGAGCTGCCTCTCTTCTACTCGTCCTCGACCGACGGGCAGGACATGACCGCGAGGGCCCTGGCCGCCCTGGAGGCCGTCGGCCTCACGGACCGGGCCCATCACAAGACCAACCAGCTCTCGGGCGGCGAGCAGCAGCGCGTGGCCATCGCCCGGGCCCTGCTCAACAACCCGACCCTGATCCTGGCCGACGAGCCGACCGGCAACCTCGACAGCCGGACGTCCTCCGAGGTCATGAACATCTTCAAGTCCCTCAACGAGAACAAGGGCATCACGATGATCATGGTCACCCACGAGCCCGACATCGCCGCCTGGGCCGGCAAGCGGATCTACCTCAAGGACGGCCTGATCGTCCGCGAGGAGACCTCGTGAGGCGCGAGGGGCGCCCCGCGAAGGAGACACACGCATGATCAAGAGAACGGTCAAACATCTGGGGAGGACCTTCAAGATCGCCTTCCGGGCCCTGGGCCGGAACAAGATGAGGTCCTTCCTCACGGCGCTCGGCATCATCATCGGCGTCGGCGCCGTCATCGCCATGATCAGCATCGGCGAGGGGGCCCGGCGCGGCATCGAGGACCGCTTCGCCTCCATGGGCACGAACCTGCTCTTCGTCTCGCCCGGCAGCCAGAACCAGCGCGGCGTCCACGGCGGCTGGGGCAGCATGACCACCCTCAAGGAGGACGACGCCCTGGCCATCGGCCGGGAGTGCCCGGCCGTCATGTACATCTCGCCCTCGGTCAGCGCCCGGGCCCAGACCGTCTACGGCAACAAGAATTGGAACACGTCGATCTCGGGCACGGGCGACCGCTATCCCGAAGTCCGCAACTGGGAGGTCGAGCTCGGCGCCTACTTCGACGAGGCCATGGTCAAGTCCGCGGCCAAGGTCTGCGTCCTCGGGGCCGACGTCAAGACGAACCTGTTCGAGGACGAGGATCCCATCGGCAAGGTCATCCGGATCAAGAAGATCCCCTTCAAGGTCCTGGGCGTCCTCAAGAAGCGCGGCGAGTCGGGCGGTTTCGGCAGCCGCGACGACATGATCACCATCCCCTACACCACGGCCATGCGGCGCCTCCAGGGCATCGACTACATCCAGTCGGTCGACGTCCGGGCCGTCTCGACCGAGGCCATGTCCGAGGCCGTGGCCCAGATCCAGGAGCTCCTGCGCAACCGGCACCGCATCGCTCCCGGCGCGGAGGACGACTTCACCGTCCGCAACATGTCCGAGATCGCCGAGACGGCGGCCCAGGCCACCCAGATGATGACCGTCCTGCTCGGCAGCATCGCCGGCATCTCGCTGCTCGTCGGCGGCATCGGCATCATGAACATCATGCTGGTCTCGGTGACCGAGAGGATCCGCGAGATCGGCCTGCGCATGGCCGTCGGGGCCCGCGAGCGGGACATCCTGCTCCAGTTCCTGACTGAGGCCATCGTCCTCAGCCTGATGGGCGGCTTCATCGGCATCGCCGTGGGCGTGGGGGCGTCCAAGCTGCTCAAGCACATCAAGATGTTCGCCTCCATGAACACCGTCGTCTCGCCCGAATCGGTCGTGCTGGCCTTCGGCTTCGCCGCGGCCATCGGCATCTTCTTCGGCTTCTACCCGGCCCGCAAGGCCTCCCGCCTCGACCCGATCGAGGCCCTGAGATACGAATAGAGGAGTCCGCACATGAGAAAGACCACGATCCTGCCGATCGTCATCCTCGCCCTGGCCCTGGCCGTCCCCGGGACCGCCCAGGAGGCCAAGGGCACGCTGTCCCTGTCCCTCGAGGACTGCATCGTCAAGGCGCTCAAGGACAATCTGGGCGTCGCCATCCAGGTCCTCGGCCCGCAGCTATCGGCCGAGGCCGTGAACCAGGCCCAGGAGAAGTACATCCCCACGCTGAGCCTGAGCTACCAGTCGCGCAAGACGGAGAACGCGGCCTTCTCCTACCTCGACGCTCCCGGCGACAGCACGATCAACCAGACGCGGAACTACAACTTCCTGACCGCCAGCCAGACGCTGCCGACCGGAGGCTCGCTCAACCTCAATTTCACCGGCTACCGGACGACGACGAACCAGAGAGGCATCACGATCGACCCGCGTTTCGGCACGACCCTGTCGTTCCAATTGACCCAGCCCCTGCTCAAGAACTTCGGGTTCAAGATGAGCCGGCGCGAGATCTTGGTGGCCAAGAACAACCTCGGCGTCTCCGAAGAGACCCTCCGGAACACGCTGATGACCACGGTCTACAACGTCGAGAGCGCCTACTGGAACCTGGTCTACAGCATCGAGAACCTCGACGTCCGGCGGCAGTCCCTCCAGCTGGCCAAGGACCTGCTCGAGAAGAACCAGCGCTCGGTCGAGGTCGGCACCCTGGCCCCGATGGAGGTCCTGAGCGCCCGGGCCGAGGTGGCCACCCGCGAGGCCGACCTCATCCAGGCCGAAACGCAGATCCAGAGCAACGAGGACCAGCTCAAGCTCCTGCTCAACATCTCCGAGGCCGAGGGCGAGATATACACGGCCCTCGTGCCCAAGGACAAGCCGACCTACGTCGTCCGGGAGGCCAGCCTGGAGGAGGCGCTGGCGGCGGCCATCGAGAACCGCACCGACCTCAAGATCTCCCAGATCGGGCTCGAGACCGACAAGCTCAACCTCAGCTACGCCAAGAACCAGGTCCTGCCGGACCTCAACCTCTCGGCCTCCTATTCGAGCCCCGGCATCGACGGAACGAGGATCTTCTACATCGGGAACCCGCTCGACGGGGTCATCGACTACACGGTACCCGGCGACATCTCCGGGGCCCTGAAACAGACCATGAAGTTCACCTATCCCAACTGGAACCTTGGCCTGACCCTCAGCCTCCCCCTGGCCAACTTCTTCTCCCGGGCCAACCTGGCCCAGGCCAGGCTCAACATCAGGCAGGCCATGCTCGATCTCGAGAGCAAAAAGCAGGACATCTACCTCGAGGTCAAGAACGCCGTCCGGTCGGTCGAGGCCAACTACAAGCGCATCCAGGCCTACACGACGGCCCGCGAGCTGGCCGAGCAGAAGCTCGGCGCCGAGGAGGAGAAGCGCCGCGTCGGCATGAGCACGAACTACATGGTCCTGTCCTACCAGCGCGACCTGGCCAACGCCCGCATCTCCGAGCTCAACGCCATCATCTCCTACAACGTCTCGCTGGCGTTGCTCGAGCGGTCGATGGGGACGAACCTCAAAACGCGGAACATCAACCTGACCGACTACGCCGCCGGACCCCGATAGGGCCGGCGGCCCCGCGCCGGCGCGCGGACTTCCCGTGGACCGCGTGGGCGGCAACTTGTAATCGGAGAGAACACATGGTATCCTCGAACCAAAGGGGTAAGACCCACCGACCCGACTCCGCGTTTGGGGAGGCTTCTACCATGAACAGAAAGCTGATCCGGCCCAATCTCACCGAGATCAAGGAAAGAATGAGCCAGGACAAGGAACGGGAGAAGGACGCGTCCCACAGGAGGATGCACCCGCCGACCGACACGTTCGCCGAGAGCTATTACTTCCTCAAGCAGATGAACAAGAAGACCCCGATGGCCGTCGTCTATACGAGCGGCGAGATCGTCGAGGGTTACATCGAGTGGTACGACCGCAGCTGCATCAAGCTCAACCGTGACAACGCGCCGAACCTGCTCATCTACAAAACGAGCATCCGCTGCATCTACAAGGCGGCCGAGTCCCCCGACGAGGGGGAGCCCTCCGGCGGGAAATGATCGTCCCCCGTATCGGGGTGACCGCCGGGGACCCCGGCGGCATCGGTCCCGAGATCGCCGTCAAGACCCTGGCCCGCGTCTCAGGCCTTCCTCCGGCCGCCTACGTCCTTTTCGGCCCTTCCCGCGTCATCGAGACCGAAGAGAAGCGCCTCGGGCTGCGGCTCGGGACCCGCGTCTGGGAGCCCGGCCGGACGACCGAGCCCGGCGTGTTCGTCGCCGACGTCGCCGGGCTGTCCGGAGAGCCGGCCGTCGGTCGCGTCAGCTCGGTGAACGGAGAGATCTCCTTCCGGGCTTTCGAGACGGCCGTGGCGGAAGCCCGCGGCGGGCGGCTCGACGCCCTGGTGACCGCCCCCATCGCGAAGGCGGCCTGGGCCTTGGCCGGCCATCCCTATCTGGGGCACACGGACTATCTGGCCGGGCTCTATCCCGGCGCCGTCATGACCTTCTGGTCGGAGCGGCTCAAGGTCGCCCTGCTGAGCCATCACCGGCCCCTCCGCGAGGCCGTCGCGGCCGTCCGCCGGGACGCCTTGCTGGCCCTCTTCCGCTCGCTCCACCGGTCCCTCGACCGGCTCCCCGGGCGGCCCTACCGCCTGCTCGCGGCCGGGCTGAATCCGCACGCCGGCGAGGACGGTCACTTGGGACGGGAGGAGGAGGAGGAGATCCGGCCGGCCGTCGCGGCCGCGGCCGCAGAGGGTATTCCCGTGACCGGACCCTTCCCCCCGGACACGGTCTTCCTGAGCGCCCTGGGGAGGAAGGACGCCGTCGTCGTCGCCCTCTACCACGACCAGGGGCTCATCCCCTTCAAGCTCGAGGCCTTCGCTACGGGCGTCAACGCCACCTTGGGTATGCCGTTCCCGCGGACCTCCCCCGACCACGGCACGGCCTTCGACATCGCCGGGAAGGGCGCCGCCGACGCCCGGAGCATGGAGGAGGCGGTCCGCCTGGCCGCCGCGTTCAGCGCGACCGGGTCTTGAGCGCGGCCCGGATCTCCCGGTCCGTATCCCTCTTCTTGATGGCCTCGCGCTTCTCGTGCTCGCGCTTGCCGCGGACCAGGGCGATCTCCAGCTTGATCCGGCCCCGGTCGCCGAGGAAGACCCGGGTCGGGACGATGGTCAGGCCCCGCTCCTGGGTCTTGCCGGCCAGGCGCTTGATCTCGCGGCGATGGAGCAGGAGCTTGCGATCGCGCAGGGGCTCGTGGTTGAAGATGTTGGCCGCCTCGTAGGGGCTGATGTGGCACTTGACGAGGAAGACCTCGTTGCCCCGGACCTCGGCGAAGCTCTCCTTCAAGCTGACCCGGCCGGCGCGCACCGACTTCACCTCGCTGCCGACCAGGGCCAGCCCGGCTTCGAACGTCTCGATAACGAGATAGTCGTGGGAGACGCTCTTGTTGACGGCGACGTTCTTCATGGCGCGTGCGGTCCGGACGCCGCGGCCGGGGCGACCTCGACCAGGGCGATGCGGCGCTTGATCATCTTCTCGACGGTCAGGCGGAAGCCGTTCCACTCGAAGGCCTCCTTCTCATGGGGCAGCCGTCCGAATTCGTAGAGGAAGAAGCCGGCCAGGGTGGTGTAGTCCTTCTTCTCCGGGATGGCCAGCGGGACGAGGGCGTTGACGTCCTTGACCGGCACGGCGCCGGCGACGAGGAAGCGTCCGGCGTCGAGGCGGGTGTACCAGTCCTCGGCCTGCCCGTCGTGCTCGTCCTGGATGTCGCCGACGATCTCCTCGAGGATGTCCTCGAGCGTCACCAGTCCGTCGACGTTGCCGAATTCGTCGACGACGAGGGCCATGTGGACGGCCTTCTCCTGCATCTGGAGGAGGACCTTCTCGAGCGAGGCCAGCTCCGGGACGAAGAACGGCTTGCGGAGCAGGTCCTTGATGGAATATTCTTTTTTATCAATAAGATAGCCGATAATGTCTTTGCTGTGGACGACGCCCTCGACGCTGTCGAGCCGGCCCCGGTAGACGGGGTAGCGCGAGTAGCCGGACGAGCGGATCTCGGCCAGCACGTCCTCGAGCCGCGAGTCGATCTCGACGGCCCGGATCTCCGGCCGCGGGATCATGACCTCCTTGACCGGCCGGTAGCCGATGTCGAGGGCGCCTGCGACGATCCGGCGGCGGAGCGAGGACAGGCCGCGGGCGCCGGCCCGCAGGGCGATCCGCGTCTCCTCCTCGTTGAGTTGGACGGCCGCGTACGCGTCCCGTTTGCGCGAAGAGGGGACGAGAATCCCGGTCACGAACGAGAGGGCCTTGATCAGGGGAAAGAGCAGGATCATGAGGCCGCGAACCGGATAGCCGAGAAGCAGGGCCGTCTTCAGAGGGCTCTGGGCCGCGAAGGTCTTGGGCGCGGTCTCGGCGAAAACCAGAATGACCAGGGTCGTTCCCAGCGTCGCCGCCAGGATGGCGTTGTTCGGATTGGGGATGAACTTGATGCAGAGGGAGGTCGCGATGGCAGAGGCGGCCACGTTGACCAGGGTGTTCCCGATCAGGATAGTGGCTAGGAACTCGTTCGTCCGGGCTTTCATCTTCCGGACCATGCCGGCCCGCTTGGACCCGGCTTTTTCCCTGTGTTGGAGGGCGTAGGGATTGACCGCGATGAACGAGGTCTCGGCCGCGGAGAAAAACGCGTATAAGACAACGAGGAACGCAAACAGGACGATCCCCGGCAGGAGCATGGGCGTCCGTTCAGGCCGCGACGCGGGGCTTGGCCGTCTTGAAACAGCGCGAGAGGGTGCCGAGGAGCTTCGACTCGACCTTCTCCGAGGGCGCGGCCGCGGCCACCGAGATCTCGGAGACGATGAGCTCCTTGGCCTTCTCCATCATCTTCTTCTCGCGGAAGGACAGTGGCTTGTGGAGGCTCAGGAAGTAGAGGCTCTTCAACACGGTGGCCATGTCGAAGAGGGTCCCCGACTTCATCAGGTTGAGGTGCTCCTTGTAGCGCCCCTTCCAATCCGTGGAGACGTCGATGGCCCCGTTCCCGATGTACTCGTAGATCTTCCGGATGGACCCTTCGGTCACCGGCCGGCGGATGCCGATCTCCAGAGCGCAGGCGCTGGGCACCGTGACCAGGGTGTTATTGGCGATGATCCTCAGGTGGAAGACCGTCAGATTCTCCCCGTAGTGGGCCTCTTCATGGATGGCCTCGACGACCCCGAGCCCCTGATTGGGATAGATGACCTTATCCCCTATCTTGAGTGATTTCATGTCCCTCCATTATACCCGACAGGGGGGGCCGGAGTCAACGCGCCTCTCCCTTCCCCCTGGGGGGCCGGGAACGGCCTTGACAGGAGGGGGGCCTTCCGGTAACATACTCGACTCAATAGGAATAGCAGCACCATGAAGAGAACTTTTCAGCCGAACAACCGAAGACGCAAGAAAGCCCACGGTTTCCGGGTCCGCATGAAGACCAAGGGCGGGCAGGAAGTCATCAAGAGCAGAAGGCGCAAGGGTCGGAAGCGCGTTTCTGTCGGATGAACGAGCGCCTGACGCCTCTCGAGAGAATCCGTAAAAAAAGTGACTTTTCGAACCTCTACAGGGAGGGCGGACGCTTTCGGGGACGGCTTTTCACCATGGTCTTTCTCGGGAACGGGCGGACCCATTCCCGCCTGGCGGTGGTCGCCAGCCGGAAGGTCGGCCCGGCGGTCGTCCGAAACAGGGTCAAGCGCCGCTTCCGGGAGCTCTTCCGGAGGAACAAGGAGCTCCTGAGGGAACCGCTCGACCTTATGGTCATAACCCGGCCCGAGTCGGGGGAGGCGCCCTGGACCGAGATCCGGGACGCCTACGTCTCGTCCGTGACCGCGATATTTCGTAAACGGATATCATCGTGAAAGCCGTCGCCCTCGCCTTGATCAGGCTGTACCAGCGCACCCTGTCCCCGCTCCTCGGTACGCACTGCCGTTTTCATCCCACCTGTTCGGCCTACACCGCGGAGGCCATTTCCCGGCACGGCCTCTTCAAGGGCGTCTACTTGGGCTTGCGCAGGCTCCTGCGCTGCCATCCCCTGCATGCGGGCGGGTTCGATCCCGTCCCCTGAGAGCGAGAGAGAATGGAAAAACGACTCGTCCTGGCCATCGTGCTGTCGCTGCTGGTGGTGTTCGGTTTCCAGTACTTCCTCCTGAGGTCGAACCGGCCGGCCGAGACGCCGCCGGTCGCGAGCGTCGCCGAAACCACGGCCAAGGTCCCGGGGGCGGCCAACGCGGTCCAGGAGCCGCCGGTTCCCGTGAAGGCCGCGCCCGTCGCGCCCGCTCCCGCCCCCGCGCCGGCCGCCGTGGCCGGGGAGGCCGAGACCGAGGTCGTGGTCGACACCCCGCTCTACCGGGCGGTCTGGTCCAACAAGGGCGGCGTCCTCAAGAGCTGGACGCTCAAGAAGCATAAGAACAGCCGCAAGGAGGACCTCGATCTCGTGCCCGCCCTGGCCGGCGAGATCGGTCGCTATCCCTTTTCGCTGGGACTCGACGATCCCGAGCTCGCCGGACGCCTCAACGTCGCCCTCTTCCAGGCTTCCGGGCCCGGGCTCGATCTGGCCGACGGGGCGAGCGGCGAGCTCCGGTTCACCTATTCCGAAGGCTCTTCCCTCCAGGCCGAGAAGGTCTTCCGCTTCACCGGCGGCAGCTACGCTTTCGACATGGAGATCCGGGCCTGGAAAGACGGCCAGCCGATCTCCCCGTCCGTCCTCTGGGGCCCGGGGATCAGCAACCTGACCGCCGAGGACCTGAAGCAGAGCTTCAGCGCCAGCCGGGGCTCGGCCGTCTTCACCGGCGGCAAGGTCCTGCGGATGAACGAGCGGAAGTTCAAGGCGGGCGAGAACACCTACAACTTCGTCGATTGGGCCGCGTATGAGGAGAACTACTTCGTGGCCCTCTTCGTCCCGCCGGCGCAGAAGGGCCAGGCGGCCTTCCTCAAGGAGACCGTGACGACGGCGGCCGGCCCCGTCCCGGCCTACTTCCTCTACGTAACGGAGCCGCGCACGGCCTTCGTCGGCCCGAAGGACAGCGACGCCCTCAAGGCCTTCGGGCACCGCGCCAAGAAGGTCATCAACTTCGGCATGTTCGGCGGCATCGCCGAGGTCCTCCTGGCCGCCGTCAAGATCTTCCACGGGCTCGTCCCGAATTGGGGCCTGGCCATCATCATCCTGACCATCGTCATCAAGCTCCTGTTCTTCCCGCTGACCTACAGCTCGACGAAGTCCATGGCCAAGATGGCCGAGATCCAGCCGAAGGTCAAGGCCCTGCGGGCCAAGTACAAGAAGGCCAAGACCGACATCGATCAGCGCCGCCAGATGAACGAGGAGATGATGGCGCTCTACAAGGAGCAGGGCATCAATCCGGCCGGCGGCTGCCTGCCGCTGCTCATCCAGCTGCCCGTGTTCTGGGGCGTGTTCCGCATGCTGGTCGTCGCCGTGGAGATGCGCCACGCGCCCTTCGCGCTCTGGATCGCCGACCTGTCGGTCAAGGATCCCTACTACGTCACCCCCATCCTGATGGGCATCACCCAGTTCATCTCGCAGAAGATGACGCCGACCTCCGCCGACCCCGCGCAGGCCAAGATGATGCTCGTCATGCCGTTCGTAATGACCATATTTTTCATCAACTTCCAGAGCGGTCTCGTCCTTTACTGGCTGACCACCAACGTCCTTCAGATCGGCCAGCAGGCGCTGATGAACCGCATGATGGCCCGGCAAAAGAAAGAAGCCCATGGAAAACGAAAATAAGCCCGTGAACGGACAACCGATCGACGAAAGACCGGAATACAAAGGCCCGAACCTCGAGGAGGCCATCAGCCTGGCCGAGCACCGGCTGAAGCTGCCGCGCGAGAAGTTCAACTACGAGATCGTCACGGAGAAGACGCGCCTCTTCGGCAGCAAGGAGATCGTCATCCGGGCCTGGGCCAAGGACGAAGGCGGCGACAGCGCGGTCGAGGCCTTCCTGGAAAAGTTCATGGCCGTGTTCCCGCTCGAGCTGACCTTCCACGTCAAGAAGCGCTCCGACATCGTCTTCGTCATCTTCGACGGCCCCGACAAGGCCGTGCTCCTGCGCAACGACGGCGCGCTGCTCCTGGCCGTCCAGCATGTCCTGAACAAGATCTCGACGGTCAAGGTCCAGGTGGATTGCGAGTTCTACCGGAAGCGCAAGGAGAAGAAGCTCAAGGACTACGCGCAGCGCGTCGCCCGTCAGGTCTCGGATTCGGGCCGCGAAGAGGTCCTCGAGCTGATGAACCCCTACGAGCGGCGCATCGTCCACATCGTCGCCAACGAGACGCCCGGCGTCACCAGCGAGAGCCTCGGCGAGGGGTTCCTGAAGAAGGTCAAGATCTTCCGCGCTTCGCGCTGATACGATTATGGGCAATCCCCCTGAGCCGGGTCGCTTGTGCTCTTCGGATCATCATCTCCGTTCGCTGCGGTGATTTTTTACGCTGTTCCGTTCGACGGACTCAGCGACAAAACAACTCGCTCGGCTTGCGCTAAGCCTCGCTCAAACACGTTTTGTCGGTTTCCAGGGAAACTGCCCTCATCCGCCTCCGGAACAGCTAAATCACCGCAATGCTCACTCCGACGACGCCCCTCAGAGCCTTTTCGCGCCCTTCCTCGATAGAGTCAGATCTCATCGTATGATGGGCATCCGTGCCCGCTTCGGCCCTCCTACGCCCTCCTCCGGGTATCGCCCCTGCGCCATGGTCCTTATTCGCTCACTCCGGCGATACCCCTCAGCCCCGTTTCCGCATCCTTCTCGTCAAGCCGCCTGATCTATAGAGGACGCGAAGATCGCGACGAGGAGTCCGGCGCACGGACCGGCGTCTTCAAACTTTTCCAGGAGGGAGAGGCCGGTCTCTGAGGCGCTAAGCGGCCGCGGGGTCGCTTTACTAAAGCCTAGGGGTCATCTAGAATGGGGAGCCGGACGGACGCATGCTCGAAGACACCATCATCGCGATATCGACGCCGCCGGGATTCGGCGGGTTGGGAATCGTCCGGATCAGCGGAAAAAGGGCCCTGGCCGTCGCCGAACGCGTTTTCGAATCGAAGGAGAGAATTAAGAAGCCCTTCCCGGTGAGGCGCCCGGTATTCGGGACGATCCGCGATCCCGAGGGCGGGCCGGGGATCGACGAGGCTTTCCTGACCTACTTCAAGGCGCCCCGGTCCTACACCAGGGAGGACGTCGTCGAGCTGAGCGCCCACGGCAGCCCGGCCGTTCTCGAGGGCGTTCTCAGGCTCGGCACGCGCGCCGGGGCCCGGCTGGCCGGGCCGGGGGAATTCACGTTGAGGGCCTACCTCAACGGCCGCCTGGACATGCTCCAGGCTCAGGCCGTCGATGATCTCATCCGCTCCGTCTCCCTGACCCAGGCCCGGATCTCGTCCCGTCAGCTCGGGGGCAGCTTGTCCCGGCGGATGCGCCGGCTCCGCGACCGGCTGGTCGGTCTCCTCGCCCGGATCGAGGCCGGTCTGGAGTTCCCCGAGGAGGGACTGCGGACGAGCGCCGCGGCCGACCGGAAGAGCCTTTCCGCCCTGGCGGCCGAGGTCGAGCGCCTTGTCGCCAGCTTCGAAGCGGGCCGGGCCATCAGCGAAGGGGTCACGCTGGCCATCACGGGCCGGACGAACGTCGGGAAATCGACCCTCTTCAACGCCCTCCTCGAGGAAGACCGGGCCATCGTCACGCCGTTCCCGGGAACGACCCGCGATTTCCTCAGAGAAAAGCTCATCATCGACGATGTGGTCTTCCATTTGGTCGATATGGCCGGCCTGGGGCGGGCCGCCCATCCCGTCGAACGGACGGGGATCGTCCGAGGACAGAGGATCGCCCGCGAGGCCGACGGCCTCCTCATCATCCTCGACGCCTCCCGAAAGGCCGATCCCGCGGACGAGAGGCTCCTCCGGAGGTTCGCGTCCAAGAAGGCCGTTGTCGTTCTGAACAAGACCGATCTTCCCCGGAGGATCGACGCGCGGACCGTCCGCCGGCTGGCCGGGCCGGCCCCTGTCGTCGAAATCTCGGCCCTCGCGGGAACGAACATCGACGCTCTGCGCGCTTCGATCAGGTCGCTTTTCGCCCCGGCGGCCGAAAATGACGGGGAGATCATCCTCCACGCCCGGCAGAGGGACTGTCTCGGAGGCGTCATGGAGTGCCTCCGGAAGGCCGAGCGGCTCCTGGCCGGGCGCCATTCCGGGGAGGTCTATGCCGAAGAGGTCAGGGCCGCGCTCCGCTTCATCGGTGAGATGACCGGCGAAGTGCGCGTCGACGAGGTCCTCGCGGACATTTTTGGCCGCTTCTGTGTCGGGAAATAGGGTGAAAGCCATGCCCCGGGGGACCGCTTTCGACGTCATCGTGGTCGGGGCCGGGCACGCCGGCTGCGAAGCGGCCGCTGCGGCCGCCGCCATGGGCCTTACGACTTGCCTGGTCACCATCCACCTCGAGACGATCGCCCAAATGTCCTGCAATCCGGCTATCGGCGGCCTGGCCAAGGGCCATCTCGTCAGGGAGATCGACGCCCTCGGCGGCCTGATGGGCCAGCTCGCGGACGAGACCGGCATCCAGTTCCGTCTTCTTAACCGGAGCCGGGGCGGGGCGGTCCAAGCCCCCCGGGCCCAGTGCGACAAAGCGGCCTACCGGTTGGCCATGAAGCGCCGGCTGGAGATGATGCCGAACCTGACCGTCTTTCAGGGCATCGTCGCCGAGGTCGTCGTCTCGGGGGGGAAGGCCAGGGGCGTGAAGACGCTCGACGGGACGGTCCTTCGGGCGAAGGCGGTTGTCTTGACCCCCGGCACGTTCCTCAACGGGATCATCCACATCGGCCTCAGGAGCTATCCGGCGGGGCGGGCCAACGAGCCGTCTTCGGTCGACCTCGCCGAGCAATTGAGGAAGCTGGGCCTGGGGATCATCAGGCTAAAAACGGGGACCCCCATGCGGCTCGACCGGGAGACGATCGACTGGGAACGGTTTTCGCCCCAGCCCGGGGACGCGGATCCCGTGCCCTTCTCCTACCGGACCCGCGCCCGCCTCGAGAACAAGGTCCTCTGCTATCTCGGGTACACCAATCCCGAGACCCACGCCGTCATCCGCCGGAATCTCGACAAGTCCCCTCTCTACGGCGGCCGGATACAAGGGATCGGGCCGCGCTATTGCCCCTCGATCGAGGACAAGGTGGTCAAATTCCCCCAGAGGACGCGCCACCAGTTCTTCCTCGAGCCGGAAGGCCTGGAAACGACCGAGATCTATGTCAACGGGATGTCCTCGAGCCTGCCCTTCGAGGTCCAAAAGGAGATCCTGGCGACCATACCCGGCCTCGACCGCGCCAAGGTCCTGAGGCCGGCCTACGGCATCGAATACGATGCCGTCTCCCCCACCGGGCTTCTGCCGACCCTCGAGACCCGTCGGATCGGACGGCTCTACCTGGCCGGTCAGATCAACGGGACTTCAGGTTACGAGGAGGCGGCCGCCCTGGGTCTCATGGCCGGTATCAACGCCGCCCTGGCCGTCAGGAAGCGGGACCCGTTCCTGCTCAGGCGGGACGAGGCCTACATCGGCGTTCTCATCGACGACCTCGTCTCGACCGGGGTCGAGGAGCCCTACCGGTTGTTCACGTCGCGGGCCGAATCCCGGCTTCTCCTGAGGATCGACAACGCCGACCGGCGGCTTATGGGATACGGCCGCGAGCTGGGGCTCGTCCCCGATGATGCCTGGGGGGAATTTCTCGACAGGCAAAAGCGGATCGACGAGGTCGTTTCATATCTGAAAAAGAACCGAATCAAGACTCCCGCGGGCGACCGCGTAACCAGGTTCGAATATTTGAAAAAACCTGAAATCGGCCTGAAAGATGTGCTAGAATGGGGGAAATTCCCGTTCGAACCGAGCTGCGAGGAAACGAGAACGATCGAATCGGAAACAAAATATGAGGGCTACATCAGGAAGCAGGAAAGGGAGATCGCCAAGGCCATGAGGACCGATTCGATGACCGTCCCCGGCGATCTGGACTTCCGTGAGGTCGCGGGCTTGACGAGAGAGGCCATGGAAAGGCTGGAGAAACGGAGGCCCGCGACCCTGGGCGAGGCCCGGAAGCTCCCCGGAGTGACCCCGGCGGCCGTCCAAAGCCTTGGCCTCCACCTCGAGATACGGAGAAAAAAGGCCCTTTTACGGGGTCCCGTTCCACGTGAAACAGGACGGGACGATGAATAAGGTCATGGCCGTCGCCAACCAGAAGGGCGGGGTTGGGAAAACGACCACGGCCATCAACCTGTCCGCCAGCCTGGCGTTGAAAAATAAAAGGACGCTCCTCATCGATCTCGACCCGCAGGGGATGTCGACCCTGGGCCTGGGCAAGCCAAAAGAACCCGGCAAGGGGATCTACCAGGCCATGATGGCCGGCCGTGATCTCATGGACTGCGTTCTCGGAACGGAGCTCGAAAACCTCTATCTCTGCCCCTGCTCTCCCGAGCTCGCCGGCGTCGAAGCCGAGCTCTATCCGGCCGAGCGGCGCGAGAAGCGGCTGCTCGAAGCCGTCGAGAAGGCTCGGCGGTTCTTCAACTATATCGTCATCGACTGTCCGCCGTCCCTGAGCTTCCTGACCATCAACGCCCTGTCCGCCGCGGATTCGTTGATCATCCCGGTCCAGACGGAATTCTTCTGCATGGAAGGCATCCCCGATCTTTTCCAGACCCTCGAAACCGTCCGGACCTATTTCAATCCCAAGCTGGCGATCGAGGGCATCCTCCTGACCATGTTCGACGAGCGGACGAACCTCTCCAAACAGGTCGCCGAGGAGATCCGTAAGTCGCTGAAACACATTCTTTTCGAGACAGTCGTCCCCCGTAGCGTCCGGCTCGCCGAGGCGCCCAGCTTCGGCAAGCCCGTCGTCCTCTACGACGTCAAGTCCAAGGGGGCGGAAGCCTATCTCAACCTCGCCGAGGAGATCATTCGCCGATGAGCAAGAAAGCCCTGGGAAAAGGTCTGGGAGCGTTCATCCCCGACGAGTTCAGCATTCTCAAGGACGAGCGGTTCGCCGAGCTCGACATCGAGGACGTCAAGCCCAACCCGTTTCAACCGCGGATGAAGTTCGACGACCAAACGATAGAGGAATTGGCTCAATCGATCAGGGAGTCGGGAATAGTGCAACCGGTCATCGTCGCTCCGGAAGACGATCACTACAAGATCATCGTCGGGGAAAGGCGATGGAGGGCCGCCCAGAAGGCCGGCCTGCGCAAGATCCCCGTTCTTATCCGCAACATTCCCAAGGAGAAGCAGCTCGAGGTCTCGCTCATCGATAACATCCACCGCGAAGAGCTCAACGCCCTGGAGATCGCCCAGGCCTATCAGCGCCTGATCGACGACCACGGCTACGCCCAACACGAGCTCGCGGACAAGGTCGGCAAGGACCGCAGCTCGGTCGCGAACTATATCCGGCTGCTCAAGCTGCCCCGGGAGATCCAGGAGCGTCTCACCAGCGGCGAACTCACCATGGGGCATGCCCGGGCCCTGCTGGCCCTGGAGGACCCGGCTGTCCAG
>JBFYNT010000279.1:0-7792 GCA_041304225.1 Candidatus Aminicenantota bacterium | reverse complement strand
TTCGTCACCTTCCTCCGCCGGGTCATGGTCACCGACCCCGACCTGGTCTTCCCCGAGTCCGTCGCCGCGGCCGAGATCCACAAGGCCGGCCAGAAGGGCAGCCAGGGCTCGAAGTTCCTGTTCCAGGCCATGGGGCTCGGCGCGCTCCTCTACTCGCTCGGCGTCGTCCAGCTCTTCGCCGCCAGCAAGGACTTCATCATCCGGGTCGGCAAGATCGGCTCGAGCTTCGTCCGCCTCGGGGCGGCCAAGGACGCCCCGACGATCGGAGCCGGCGGCACCGTGGCCGTCTCCGGGCCCGGCATCTTCCCGGCCTACATCGGCGTCGGCTACATCATCGGGCCGCGCCTGGCCGCCCTCAATTTCGCCGGCGGCGTTCTGGCCTGGGGGCTCTTCGCCCCCCTGCTGATGTTCTTCCTCGGGCCCCAGCTCATCCCCGTGTTCTACGGGCCCGGCGTCGCCGCGGCCGACGTCAGCTGGGTCGACATGGTCACCAACGTCTGGAAGTTCATCATCCGGCCGATCGCCGTCGGCGGCATGCTCGTCGGCGCCGGCTACACCCTCTACCGGATGCGCAAGAACCTCGGCGCCGGCCTCAAGCGCTCGATCGGCGACGTCAAGAAGGCGGCCGGCCAAACCGAGGTCGTCTCCCGGATCGAGAAGGACCTGAACATGAAGGTGGTCATGGTCCTCATGGCCCTGACCTTCATCCTGATGGTCTTCGTCTATCAGACCTTCTCCAAGTCCTTCGGCTCGGCCATCCTGGCCGCGGTGGTCATGGCCATCGCCGGCTTCTTCTTCGCCGCCGTCTCCGGCAACCTGGTCGGGACGATCGGCTCGTCGAACAATCCCATTTCGGGCCTGACCCTTTCGACGCTCATCATCGCCGCCCTGCTGATGGTCCTCGTCGGGGCGACCGGAATATCGGGCGTCGCGGCCGTCCTGGGCGTGGCCGCGGTCGTCTGCGTGTCCTCGGCCGTCGCCGGCGAGATGCTCCAGGACCTCAAGGTCGGGCATATCCTCGGCGGCACGCCCTACAAGATGCAGATCGGCAACATCCTGGGCATCCTCGTCGCCTCGCTGGTCATGTACTTCCCGCTGATGCTCCTCAACGGCGCTTTCACCTTCGGCAGCAAGGAGCTCCCCGCGCCCCAGGCCGGCTTGATGGCCGCGCTGTCCAAGGGCATCGTCGGCGGCGAGATGGCCTGGCCCCTGGTCATCGTCGGCATGCTCATGGGCTTCGCCTTCATCCTGGTCCAGGTCAAGTCGCCCATGCTCGTCGCGGTCGGCATGTACCTGCCGCTCGAAACGACCTTCGCCATTTTCGTGGGCGGCATGATCAAAGGCTTGGTCGACAAGGCCATGGCCAAGCGCAAGTTCAACGCCGCGCAGATGGCCCGGGCCACGAACGTCGGCATCCTGCTCGCGGCCGGGCTGATCGCCGGCGAAGGGCTGATGGGTCTGGTCCGCGCGGCCTGGAAGTTCTTCTTCCTGCAGAACATCATCCACTTCGACATCCCGACCGTCTTCAAGGGCGGCAAGTACTTCGGCGCCGTCGATCTCTACATCGGCGGCCTCGCCGTTCTGGTCCTCATCGGCCTCTATCTGATCAAGATCCCGCTGAAGAACGCGGGCGCGGCCGACGAGCCTCCGCCGCCTTCGGCCGTGATCTGAAGACCCCGGTCAGGACCCCTCGGGCCTTTCGGGCAACCCCCGAAAGGCCCTTTTTTTTGGCTCCTCGCCCTGCTTCCCGAGGAGGCACGGGCAGATATCTTTTAGCGGCCCGAAGGGTTTTGAGGTAAAATGGGAGAGGAGGTTGTTATGGCTATGCGGCAGATCGTCATCGTCGGCAACCCGACTCTCGCCGCCAAGGCCGAGCCCGTCGAACGCATCGACGATGAGGTCGTCCGCCTCGCCCGGGACATGGTCGAAACCGTTCACGCCGCGCCGGGCATAGGATTGGCGGCGCCTCAGGTCGACGTCGGCAAAAGGCTCATCGTCGTCGATCTGTCGGTCGGCCAGAACAAGAACGACCTCATCGTCCTGGCCAATCCGGAGATCATCCGGCGGGAGAGCAAGGCCCTCGGCGAGGAAGGCTGCTTGTCGGTGCCGGACATCCGCGAGAACGTCTCTCGTCCTTTTTCTGTCACCGTGCGCGGTCTCGATCTCCAGGGCAACATCGTCGACATCGAAGGCGAAGACCTCCTGGCCCGTGTCCTTTGCCACGAGATCGACCATCTCGACGGCATCCTCTTCGTCGACCGCCTCTCCCCCTTGAAACGCAGCCTCGTCAGGAAAAGGCTGAAAAAGAACGAGGCCGGCCTCTGGCGATTATGAAGGCGGTCTTCTTCGGGAGCCCCGATGCGGCCCTCCCCTCCCTCGAGGCCCTCCTCGCCGCCGGCCATTCCGTCGAGCTCGTCGTGACCCAGCCCGACAGGCCGGCCGGCCGAGGCCGCCGGCTCGTCCCCTCGGCCGTCAAAGCTTTCGCGCTCGAGCACAACCTCGCCGTCATCGAGCCGGCCCGGATCCGGACGGATGACGAAGCCCTCGCACGGATCCGGGCGGCCGGACCCGACGTCAATGTCGTCGTCGCCTACGGCCAGATCATCCCCCGCTCCGTCCACTATTTCCCCCGTTACCATTCCCTCAACGTCCATTTCTCGCTCCTCCCGAAGTACCGCGGCGCGGCGCCCGTCCAGCGGGCCGTCCTCAACGGGGATGCCGGATCGGGGGTGACGATCATCGAGCTGGACGACCGCATGGACGAGGGCGACATCCTGGCCGCCGAGCGGGTCGTCGTCGGGCCTCGCGAAACGGCCCTGTCGCTCGAGACCCGGCTGGCCGAGATCGGGGGGCGTCTGCTCGTCGCGACGCTCGCCCGGATCGATTCCCTCGAGCGCGTCGACCAGGACGACGCCCTGGCGACCCTGGCCCCCAAGGTCCGCAAGGAGGAAGGGCGGCTGGCTTGGACCGATCCCGCTCCGGCCCTTGACCGGAAGGTGCTGGCCTTGGGCGACCGGCCGGGGGTCTTCGCCCTCTACCGGGGAAAACGGATCGCCATCCTCCGGAGCCGGGTTCTAGAGGACCTCCGTCCGGTGGCCGCCGAGCCGGGGCGGATCGCGGCCGTCGGTCAGTCCGGCCTGGCGATCGCCTGCGGCCAGGGCACCGTTCTTCTCCTCGAGGAGGTCCGGCCCGAAGGACGGAGTTCCATGTCCGCCCACGCCTTCTCCCTCGGGACGAAGCTCTCCCCCGGCGATAGATTCGAGTGATATCGGGGAGCGCCGGCCGGCAGTCCCGGCGGCCTACTCTTCGAGCAGGAAGTTGCGCGGATCGACCCTCTTGCCGTCCCGGAAGACCTCATAGTGGACGTGGGGTCCGGCCGCCTTGCCCGTTTGCCCGATGTAGCCGATGATGTCCCGCCTCTTGACGCGCTGACCGGCCTTGACGTTGAAGTTGCTCATGTGGCCGTAGACGGTCGTGAAGCCGTTGCCGTGGCTGATGGTGACATTCTTGCCCAGGTACTTGTCCGTCTCGGCCTTGATGACGATGCCGTCGGCCGTGGCCATGATGGGGTTGCCGATGTTGGTCGAGATATCGAGCCCCCAATGCATGACCCAGGCGCCCGTGAAGGGATCGTTCCTGTGGCCGTAGACGGAGCTGATCCAGCCGGCGGTCGGCATGATCGAAGGGGTCGTCGCCAGGCGGAGGTTGTCGCTCTCGAAGTAGCTGAGCAGGCTGTTGAGGTTGCTCTCGATGCTCTGGGCCTTCTGGCTCAGGTTCTGGATGGTCCCCGGGCTGATGATCTGCGGGCCGCTCGCGCCCGGGACCTGGTTGGGGTCGCTCTCGGGCTCGGGGACCTCTTTGTCCGGCTCGCCGCCGCCGATCCCGGCCGGGGCGGTCAGGACCTCGGGCGACTTCAGCCCAGCCATGACGTTGAGCTTCTTGGTATAGCTTTCGAAGTGGGAGATGGTCGACCGGAGCTCGCTGATGGATCTCTCGTAGCCGGCGATCATGCTCCTCTGTTCGGCCGTTTCGGCCTTGAGGGCCTTATAGCGGCCGCGGATGACGTTCATGCGGACATAGTCCACGAGCACGCCGGTCAAGATCAGCCCCACGGCCACCCCCCCGATGGCCAGGATCTTGAGGGTCCGCTGGGAGAAGCACAGGGTGCGGGTGCTGGTCTTGGTATGGGGAACGATGATGACCGAGAGGTGTTTTTTGGCCATTTGACCTCACCCCTTTCTACCATATCCGCGGAAAAGGAGTCAATACTTAAAAGGGGGGAATATTCGCCCCCCTCCCTTGGCTAGCCTGATAACCCCCTCATCCCCCGCAGAGGACGGCCCCCCCGTTGACGTCCAGGACCTCTCCCGTGATATGCCTGGCCAGGTCGGAGGCCAGGAACAGGATGGGGCCGGCGATATCCTCGGCCGGGGGGATCCTCTTCAGGGGGATGGACAGGCGGACCTTCTCCTTGAAATCGGGGTCGCTGAAGCTCGGGGCGCTCATGTCCGTGTCCACCCAGCCGGGGGCCACGCAGTTGACCCTGATGCCGAAGGGGGCCAGCTCCACGGCCAGGGACTTGGTCAGGGAATGGAGGGCGCCCTTGGAGGCGGCATAATGGGAGTGGAAGGCCTCTCCCCGGACTCCGGCCGTAGAGGTGACGTTGATGATCCACCCCCGGCCATGCTCTTTCATGGCCGGCACGACGGCATCGATGCCGTAGAAGACCCCGTCGACGTTGACGCCTATCGTCTCCTTATAGACGGCTTCGTTCATCCTTCCCATCTCGAGGTAGGTCCAGATGCCGGCGTTGTTGACCAGCGTGTCGAGTTCGCCCCACTTGGCCAGGACGTCACCGACCATCCGATAGATGTCCTCCCGGGAGGACATTTCCGCTCTGTATGCAAGCGCGCGCCGGCCCGCCTTTTCCACTTCATTGAGGACTTCCTCGGCCGCTTTTTGGTTGCTGGCGTAGCTGATGGCGACGTCGGCCCCGGCCCGGGCGAAGAGGATCGCCGCGGCCCGGCCGATGCCCCGGGAGCCGCCCGTGATCAGGACCTTCCGGCCGTCGAGCCGGATCACCGGACGTATCCCAGGCTGAAGTCGCCCATCTTGTGGAACTCGAGGTAGCGGTAGATCTCGCCGGCCTTGGGCAGGATCCTCTCCTTCATCACGGCCATGTACTCGTCGACGGTGGGGATGCGGCCTTTCAGGGCCACGAGCGCGGCCAGCTCGGACGAGCCGAGGTAGACCCGGGTGTTGTCGCCGAGGCGATGGTCGAAGTTGCGGGTCGAGGTGGCGAAAACCGTCGTCCCGGCCGCGACCCGGGCCTGGTTGCCCATACAAAGCGAGCAGCCGGGCATCTCGGTCCGGCCGCCGAACGACACGAAGATCGCGTAATAGCCCTCCCGCATGAGCTGGGCGGCGTCCATCTTGGTCGGCGGAGTGATCCAAACCTTGGCCGCTGGGAGGCCGGCCTTGTCGAGGATCCGCCCGGCCGCCCGGAACTGGCCGATGTTGGTCATGCACGAGCCGATGAAGACCTCCTGGACGGGGTCTCCGGCGATGGCCGAGAGCGGCTTGACGTCGTCGGGATCGTTGGGGCAGGCGACCAGCGGTTCGGTGATGGCCGCCAAGTCGATCTCCAGGACCGCCTTGTACTCGGCGTGGGGGTCGGCCGCGAGGAGCGCGGGCTTGGCCAGCCAGGCCCGGCAGGCGTCGATCCGCCGGCGGAGGGTCTCGGCGCTCTGGTAACCCTCCTCGATCATCTTCTCCATGAGGGCGACGTTGCTCTTGAGGTACTCGGCGACGCGCTCCTCCTTGAGGGCGATGACGCAGGCGGCGGCCGACCGCTCGGCCGAAGCGTCGGTCAGCTCGTAGGCCTGGTCCCCGGTGAGGTCCTCGAGGCCCTCGATCTCCAGGACGCAGCCGTTGAAGAGGTTCTTTTTGTTCTTTTTCTCGACCGTCAGCAGGCCCTGCTTGACGGCGAAGTAAGGGATGGCGTTGACCGCGTCGCGCAGAGTGATACCGGGGTTCATCCGGCCCTTGAAACGGACGAGGATGGACTCCGGCATGTCGAGGGGCATGAAGCCCAGGGCGCCGGCGAAGGCGACCAGGCCCGAGCCGGCCGGGAACGACAGGCCGATCGGGAAGCGGGTGTGGGAATCGCCGCCCGTGCCCACAGTGTCGGGCAGAATGAGTCGGTTGAGCCAGGAGTGGATGACCCCGTCGCCAGGCCGGAGCGACACGCCTTTTCGGGCGACCATGAACGGCGGCAGGGTCTTGTGGACCTTGACGTCGGCCGGCTTGGGGTAGGCGGCGGTGTGGCAGAACGACTGCATGAACAGATCGGCCTGGAACTCCAGGCAGGCCAGCTCCTTGAGCTCGTCGGCCGTCATCGGGCCGGTCGTGTCCTGGGAGCCGACCGTGGTCATGTGCGGCTCGCAGGCCGTGCCGGGCAGGACGCCGGCCAGGCCGCAGGCCCGGCCGACGATCTTCTGGGCCAGGGTGTAGCCCTGGCCGGACTTGGGCTTGGGATTCTCGACGGTCGTGAAGAACGCCGCCTCGCCGAGGCCGAGAGCCTGGCGGGCCTTGGCCGTCAGCTGGCGCCCGATGATCAGGACGAGCCGCCCGCCAGCCCGGAATTCGTCCTTGAGCGTGGGCGGCTTCACTTCGAGCTTGGAGATCTCGGTCCCGGCGGCGTCGCGGATGACGCCGGCCCGGAAATCGAGCGTGATGACGTCGCCGGTCTTCATCTTGGTCACGTCGGCCATGAGCGGCAGGCCGCCCGAGTCCTCCGTGGTGTTGAAGAAGATGGGGGCGATGAGTCCGCCGATCACGACGCCGGCCCGCCTCTTGTTCGGGACGAAGGGGATGTCCTCGCCGATGTGCCACATCAACGAGTTGCAGGCCGACTTCCGGCTCGAGCCCGTTCCGACGACGTCGGCCACGAAAGCGACGCGGTGGCCCTCCTTGCGGAACTTGCGCATGGTCTCGTTGCCGCCGGGGAAGCGCTTCTCGCCCATCGACTGCGCGTGCACGGGGATGTCCGGGCGGGTCGGCGCGTGGCCGGCCGGCGAGAAGTCGTCCGTGTTGATCTCGCCCTCGACCTTGAAGACCTTGAGGACGAGCGTCTCGGGGAACGCGGGGCGGGACAGGAACCACTCCCCCGCCGCCCACGATTCGAGGACGGACTTGGCGAAAGGGTTCGTCGCCGACATCTTGACGATGGTCTCGAAACGGCCGTAGACGAGAACGATCTTTTTGAGCGCCGCGGCGGCCGCCCCGGCGAGGGCCTGGTCCGTCAGGGCTTCGACCAGAGGGTCGACGTTGTATCCGCCGAGCATCGTGCCGAGGATGCGGACGGCCTCCTCGCGCGTGACCGCCGGGGACTTGGCCGTCCCCTTGGCGACGGCGGCCAGCCAGCGGGCCTTGACCTCGGCGGCCGGATCGACCCCGGGCGGGACCCGGTCCTCGAGCAGGCCGCGGAGCATCGCGCCCTTGTCCCGGCCGGCCGATTCGAGGTTCCGGCAGACCTCCTCGACTTCCGGAGGCGTCAGGGGCAGCGGCGGCAATCCCGCCCCGGCCCGTTCTTTTTCCATCTCGAAGTAGGCGTCGAGCATCGTTCTCTCCTCTGTGCGATTCGGCCCGTCTACTTTAACGGGTTTGGGGCCGATTTGTCAAAGCTAAAAGACCTTGCAAAACGGGCCGAATCCGGATAGAATCGAGGCTCTGGTTTTTGCCCCAAATTCCCATAGGAGAGTCCGACATGCGCAAAAAGATCGCCCTCATC
>JBFYNT010000278.1:0-4981 GCA_041304225.1 Candidatus Aminicenantota bacterium | reverse complement strand
AACGCCCGCGGAGATCGCCGCCGCCGTGGGCTCCCGGTCATTAAAAGGCGAAGCGACCGTCCTCGTCGAAGGCGTCCGTTAGACTGATCGGCTAGTTTTGCAATTATTATCAATAATTTATAAAGATGTATTTTTCTTATTAAATACTTGACTAATATATACTAAGATATTATAATGTCATCTAACTAAGATATATTAAATGGAGGTTACCAATGGCTATCATCAGATGGGATCCCTACAGGGACATGGTGACCCTCAGGGACAGGATGAACCGGCTCTTCGAGGACATGGGCACCCAGAAGGGCGAGGAGAAGGACCTCATGACCCATTCCTGGGCGCCTTCGGTCGACATTTATGAGACCGAGAACGAGGTCGTCCTGAGCGCCGAGATCCCGGGCGTCGACGAGAAGGACGTGGAGATCAAGGTTGAAGACAACAACCTGACCCTCCGCGGCGAGCGGAAGTTCGAGAAGGAGACCAAGGAAGAGAACTACCACCGCATCGAGCGGTCCTACGGCTCGTTCTTCCGGTCCTTCGCGCTGCCGAGCTACATCGACCAGGACCGGATCGAGGCCGAGCACGAGAACGGCGTCCTCAAGATCAAGATGCCGAAGCGGTCCGAGCTGAAGCCCCGCAAGGTCAAGATCCTCAAGCCGGTCGCGGCTCCGGTCGAGAAAGCCAAGAAGTAAGACGCGCCGGCGACTCAGAGGGCCTGGGCCAGGGTGATCGCCCGGACCTCTTTGGCCCCCGCGTCGACGAGAACCCGGGCGCATTCCCGCAGGGTCGCGCCCGTCGTCGTGACGTCGTCGACGAGGATGAGCGTTCTCCCCCGGACACGGTCCGGCCGCCGCGCGGCGTAGGTTCTCCGGACGTTCCTCTCCCGGTCGGCGGCCCGGAGGCCGGCCTGGGCCGGCGCGTTGCGCGTCTTGGCCAAGCCCCCGTCGAGGACCCCGATCCCCTTGAGCCGGCCCAGCTCGCGGGCCAGGAGGCGCGACTGGTTGAAGCCCCTCTCCCGGCGACGGGCCGGATGCAGGGGCACGGGAACGAGCGCGTCGGCGCCCCGCCACAACCGCTCGTCCGCGCTCAGGCAATCGGCGGCGAAGCGGGCCAGCGGCCGGGCCAGCGGCGCGTAGCGCCGGTACTTGAAGAGCAGGATGACGTCCTTCAGGGCGCCGCCATAGGCGCCGCAGGAGCGGTGGACGCTGTAGGGCGGCTCCTCCCGCAGGCACCGGGCGCAGACGGGCTCGACGGCCGGTGTTTCGAGGAACCGGCCGCAGCGGGAGCACGCGGCCCCCGGGCGCGGCGAAAGCCGGGCCAGGCAGCCGCCGCAGACGATCCGTTCGCCGGGCCTGTCGAGAGGTTCGCGGCAGAGGCGGCAGGAAGACGGGAATATGAGGAGCTCGGCCAGCTTGGCCAGGGCCGATGCCCCGGCCCCGAGGCGACCGGTCACTGGGCTTTCTGCTCTTCCTCGGCCTTTTCCTGGCAGTCGATGCAGTATGGCGTCCAGGGGATGGCGACGATCCGCTTGCCGCCGATCTCCTTGCCGCAGGTCTGGCAGACGCCGAACTCGGAGTGCTCGAGCCGCCTGAGGGCCTCGTCGATGAGCAGGAGCGTCTCCCGCTCGCCGTCGGTGAGGCTGAGCAGGAACTCCTTGGTGTAGGAGGTCTCGGCCTTGTCGACCAGGTCCTGGGCGACGTTGGACTCCATCTCCTTGCTCTCGGTGATGGTGTCGGTCAGCTTACGGATGATGCTCTCCTTCTTGGCGGCGAGCAGCTTCCGGAATTCGTCTTTTTCCTTCTTGTTCATCTTCTTGGCCATCGGACCATCCCTTCATTTGGCGTAATGCCGGCCCCCGATGATGGTCAGGGCCCGGTAGACCTGCTCGAGCAGGAGAACGCGGGCGAGCTCGTGCGAGAACGTCATCCGCGAGAGCGAAAGCCTCATGTCCGCCCTCGCCGTGACGCGGTCCGCGAGCCCGAGGAAGCCGCCGACGACGAAGACCAGCGGCTTTCCCGACTCCTGCTCCCGGCCGCGGAGGAAACGGGCGAACTCATCCGAGGTCATCTCCCTTCCGCGATCGTCGAGCGAGATCACGTAAGCGCCTTCGAGGTGCTTATCGAAGCCGACCGCTTCGAGGTCCTTGATCCGGCCGGCCTGTCTCTCCTCGAGACCGCGGGCCTGGCGCGTCTCGACGATCTCGCAGGCCGCGAACGGCCTGATGCGCGCTTCGTAGAAGCCCAGCAACCCCCGTATTTCGGGACTCTTCGTCCGGCCGGGCCAGAGAAATTTCAAGCGCATCGCCAAAAACGCCCTCAAACAATAGCGATTCGTTCCCGGCTTGTCAACCCCTCCGGCCCGATTCTTCGGGGCGGGGGGCCGGAACGCCGGGATCGTCTAGAAATCGAGCCGGGGGGCGTCGCCCCAGAGCTTTTCGAGGCCGTAGTGCTCGCGGGCGGCCTTCGAAAAAACGTGGACGACGATCGAGCCATAGTCGAGCAGGATCCATTCCGTCGACTCGCGGCCCTCGACGCTCAGGGGCCGGAGGCCGGCGGGCTTGAGCGCCGCCTCGACCGCTTCGGCCACGGCGCCGTTCTGGCGGGAGGAGCCGCCGTTCATGACCAGGAAAAAATCGGTGAACGACGACAGCTCCCGGAGGTCGAGGACACAGAGGTCCTCGGCCTTGCGGGCCAGGCAGGCTTCGACGGCCAGCCGGACCGCCGCGGGCAGACTTCTCTTGGTGAACCTTTTTTTCTTCTCTTCGGCCATGGCTCCTATCGACCTCTGTAGAGTCGGTGTTCGCGGATATAGGCGGCGACCGCCGGCGGCACGAGCCCGTCGACCGCTTCGCCGCGGCGGACCTTGGCCCGGACGGCCGTCGAGGAGACGTCCCGGGCGCGGATGGACAGAAGGACGACTCGGGTCGGCGGCGGGGCGCCGCCCGAGAGGCTGGCGGCGGAGACCAGGGGCCCGATGTCGTCGCGCAGGCGCCCGCCGAGGACGCCCCGGGCCCGCTCGAGGTCGAATCCCGGCCGGCCCGTCACGATGAACCAGCATTCCTCGAGGACCCTCTCGTGCTCGCGCCAGGTCCCGATCTCCAGGAAGGCGTCGACGCCGAGGATGAAGAACAGGC
This sequence comes from Candidatus Aminicenantota bacterium, assembly GCA_041304225.1. GTDB lineage: Bacteria > Acidobacteriota > Aminicenantia > Aminicenantales > Saccharicenantaceae > RBG-16-66-30. The sequence continues at coordinate 1,851 of JBFYNT010000278.1, read as the reverse complement.
GGGCCCGGGGGGCCAGGGCCTTGATCTTCCTCAAGGTCAGGATGGAGTAGGATCTCCCGCGGGCTTCCACCTCGAGGGACGAGGCCTCGAACCCGGCCCGCCGCCGGCAGGCCAGCTCGACCATGCGGAGGCGGTCGGCCGCCGGCGCCGCCGCGCCCCGGGCCTTGTGCGGCGGGAGATAGGAGGGGATGAACAGGATGCGGTCGAGCCTCGTTTGGCGCCGGACCTCGGCGGCGGCCGTCAGGTGGCCGAGGTGGACGGGATCGAAGGTGCCGCCGAAGAGGCCGAGCGTTTCCATCAGCGGCCCGCTGCCGGTCCCTCGGCGGGGGGCGTCCCGTCCGCCGCCTTCTCCGCCAGCCGGGCGAGGGCCTCCGCCAGGGCGCCGACGAGGGGCCGGAGCCCTTCGCGCTTGAGGGCCGAGACGGCGAAGAAGGGGATCTTCTTCCGCGCGGCCATCCGCTTCAGCCGCGCCAGGCGCGATGTGTCCTCGCCGAGGAGGTCGACCTTGTTGGCGACGATGAACTGGGGCCGGGCGGCCACTTCGGGCGAGAAGGCCTCGAGCTCCTTCATGATGACCCGGTGGTCGGCGAGCGGGTCCCGCCCGGAATACGGCGAGACGTCGACGACGTGGACCAGGATCTTGGTCCGCTCGATGTGACGGAGGAAGCGGATGCCCAGTCCTTGGCCGAGGTGGGCGCCCTCGATGAGGCCCGGGATATCGGCGACGACGAAACTGCGGTACTCGCCGACGTCGACGACCCCGAGGTTGGGGGTCAGGGTGGTGAACGGGTAATCGGCGATGACCGGCCGGGCCGCCGAGACGCGAGAAATGAGGGTGGACTTCCCGGCGTTGGGGAAGCCGACGAGGCCGACGTCCGCGATGAGCTTGAGCTCCAGGAAGAGCTCCTTCTCTTCGCCCGGCCGGCCGGGCTGCCATTCCCGGGGGGTCTGGTGGGTCGATGTGGCGAAGGAGGCGTTGCCGCGGCCGCCCTTGCCGCCGCGGGCCGCGACGCCGGACTGGCCGTGGCGGACCAGGTCGAAGAGAACGTCGCCGCCGTCCTTCTCCCTGACGACCGTGCCTACGGGAACGGTCAGGCGCACGTCGGCGCCCCGCTTGCCCTGCCGGTTGCCGCCCTCTCCAGGCGCGCCGTTCTTGGCCTTCTGGATGGGGTGGAACCTGTACCAGGCGAGGGAGCTGATATTCTGGTCGGCGACGAAGGCGATGGACCCGCCGTCGCCGCCCCGGCCGCCGTCCGGACCGCCTTTCGGCACCCGGGCCTCACGGCGGAAGCTAACGCAGCCGCTGCCGCCCCGGCCGGCCTTCAGCGTGACGGTGACCTGATCGACGAACAACGGAGGTCGGTCTCCTCCTCAGGCGGGCAGGACGGAGACGACCTTCCCCTTCCGGCCCTTCTCGGCGAACTTGACGGTCCCCGTGACCATGGCGAAGAGGGTGTCGTCCTTGGCCCGGCCGACATTGAGCCCGGGCTTGATGGGCGTGCCTCTCTGGCGGATGATGATCGTTCCGGCGTTGACCTGCTGGCCGCCATGGCGCTTGACGCCAAGCCTCTTCCCCGCGCTATCTCGTCCGTTCTTGCCGGCTCCGCCGGCTTTTTTATGGGCCATGGCTTACTCCTTGGTCGCTTTCTTCTTGGGGGGGGCCGGCTTCTTGGCGGCCTTGGGCGCGGCGACAGGCTTCTTGGCCGGCTTGGCCTTGCCCTTGACGGGCGCCTCGACCGGGGCCGGGACGGCCTTCTTGGGCTTGGGCGCCGGGGCGGTCTTCTCGACCGGGACCGGCTTCTCCTCGGCCAGATCGGCGGCCGTGATCGAGGTCCGGTCCGGGGTGATCCG
>JBFYNT010000277.1:0-14708 GCA_041304225.1 Candidatus Aminicenantota bacterium | reverse complement strand
GATCAGGGTGTCGAGGGGGAAGTCGAACCGCCATTCGCGGCGGCGGTTGATCTCGAGCTCGTCGGGAATGTCCTTGGTCTTCTTCTTGGGAGCGGCTGTCTTTTTCATGGCGTCCTCGATTTGTTGCTTTAAAAGAGGGCCGAATTGATGGCGTAGAGCGCCAGCTGAAGACGGCTGTGGGTGTCGAGCTTGGCGTAGATGCTCTTGATATGGGACCGGACCGTGTTCTTGCTGATGAACATGAGCTCGGCGATCTCGTCGTTGCTCTTGCCCTGGCCGATGAGGCGCAGGACCTGGAACTCGGTCGGGGTGAGCTGGTCGAGGGTCTTCTCCTTGAGGTCCCGGCCGACGACGGAGATGATGCGGTCCATGATGCTGGACATCTTGTCGCGGGGCAGCCAGATCTCGCCCTTGTGGATGCCCCGGACCGCTTCGGGCAGCTGGGTGGAAGCGTCGTTGAGGTCGAAGTAGCCGCGGGCCCCGGCGTTGATGAGGTTGACGATCTCCTCGTGGGCCGGGATGCTGCCGAGCAGGAGGAGCTCCGACCGGCCCTGGGTCTTGGAGATCTCGCGGATGGCCTTGCAGATCTCCCGCAGGTTCGGCAGGGCCTCCATGTGCGCGAATAGGATGACCTGGGGCTTGAGCTTCTTGATCGAATCGATGAACGACTCGATGGTGTTCTTCTCGATGTTCAGGATCTCCAGGTCCGTGTCCGCCTCGAGGGCTCTGAGGATGCCGGCGAGGATGATCTCGGACGGGCAGAAAATGAGCAGGGTGATCTTCTGCGAGGCGACGGTGACGGGAGTCTTCTTTTTCTCCATGCTGACCTCGACCCCTCTGGGCGGTTTGGGTGATTTTGTCGGCTTGTCCATCGGGTTGCCGGAATCATAGTCAATCCCCGGGGGGATGTCAAGCCAGGGGGTGACCCCGGGATCGCCGGGGGGGTGAGGGCGGGGGGTTATGCCGGAGGCACGCTGTTCGGGTGCAGCCGGAAGCCGCGGTCGAGCCGGACGACCACGAACTGCAGACGGTCGTTCTTCTCCTCGAAGCGGACGTAGACGACCGCGCCGGACAGGACCATGCGCAACGGGCTTTCGAGGATGAGCGTCCTGGGGATATCGAGGAAGACCGTCACCCTCGAGTCGATGGTCACGCGGGCCTTGAGGCGGAAGGACACCTCCTGGGCGCTGATGCCGCAGACGGACGTCCGCTCCTCGAACTTCCGCCCGGCCGCGTCGAGGCCCTTGACCAGGGCCGGGAGAGACAGCTCGAAGGAGCGCTCCCTCTTCCCGGTCCTGGCCGCGGGTAGGGTGGAGGGATCATGAAGAGATTTGACCATTTCCATCTCGTTGCGCATTGTCCCAGCCTTCAGCGGTCCCGACCATCGCTCATCACGGGGAATCGCGGGGTCAAATTCGGCCCGCGCGTCTCACCCTTAGGGGTTAGGCGCCGGGTACCCGGCGCCGGTCCCGTCAAGCGGCGTCCGCCTGGATGAGATAGCGGGCCTCGAGGCGCAGGGCGACCTGCGGGGCCTCGCCGTCCCCGTCGACCGGGTCCACGTCGACGATCGTCCCCTTGACCACGAGCTTGAGATTGCGCCCCTCGCCCAGCTTGGGGGGCAGGGCGATGGCCAGCTTCAGACGGGAGCCGAGGGCGACGGGGCTGCGCAGCGGGAAGAGGGCGCCCTGGTGGCTCATGAAGGCCAGGGTCGTCTGCTCGTGGAAGAATTCGCCGTCGGGATCGGGCCCTTCGACGGTCATCGGCAGGGAGAGCTTGAAACCCCGTTCGGGCGGGCGATGCCGGACGGGCCTGGAAGCCCAGGTGATCCTGCTCAGCATATCGACTTTCCTTTTCCTTTGAAATTGGCGATATCAGGTTCGCACGGGACCCGCGGCCGGTCAATCACCCCTAAAGGTGAACGACCGGGGGATATTCCCTGGAGATCGCGCCGGCCCCGGCGGCTCGTTCCTTGACAATCCCTCCGCCCGCCGCTAGAATCGTAAAACGCACAAAGACAAGGAGATGTCGTGAACGACAAGGACCGGCAGGTGAAGAGCATCACGCCCAAGAGCGAGGACTTCTCGAGGTGGTACCAGGAGGTCGTCCAGAAGGCCGAGCTCGCCGATTACACGCCGATGAAGGGCATGATGGTCATCCGCCCGCACGGCTATGCCGTCTGGGAGAACGTCCAGAAGGCGCTCGACCTGCGCATCAAGGCCACCGGCCACGTCAACGCCTATTTCCCGCTGTTCATCCCCGAGAGCTTCCTCAAGAAGGAGGCCGAACACGTCGAGGGCTTCTCGCCCGAGGTCGCCTGGGTGACGATCGGGGGCAAGGAGGAGCTCGAGGAAAGGCTGGCCGTCCGGCCCACCTCCGAGGCCATCATCGGCCACATGTACGCCAAGTGGATCAAGTCCTGGCGGGACCTGCCCGTCCTCATCAACCAATGGGCCAATATCGTCCGCTGGGAGAAGGTCACCCGGCCCTTCCTGCGGACGACGGAATTCCTCTGGCAGGAAGGACACACGTGCCACGAGACGGCCGAGGAGGCGGAGGCCGAGACCCTCCGCATCCTCGACCTCTATAAGGACGTCTGCGAGACGGAGCTGGCCATCCCGGTCCTCTCCGGGCGCAAGTCCCTGAGCGAGAAGTTCGCGGGCGCCTCGATGACCTACGCCATCGAGGCCCTGATGTCCGACGGCAAGGCCCTGCAGATGGGCACGTCCCACAACCTGGGCCAACATTTCTCCAAGGCCTTCGATATCAAGTTCGAGGACCGCAACCAGACCCTCCAATACGTCTGGCAGACGTCCTGGGGGATGACGACCCGGACGATCGGGGCCCTGATCATGGTCCACGGCGACGATTCGGGCCTGCGCTTCCCGCCCCGCATCGCCCCGGTCCAGGCCGTGGTGGTGCCCATCTCCGTTGGGAATTGGAAGGAAACGGTCTTGCCGGCCGCCCAGGCCGCCGTCCGGGACCTTCGCGCGGCGGGCCTGCGCGTCGAGATCGACGCCCGTGAGGAGGCGACGCCGGGCTGGAAGTTCTCCGAATACGAGATGCGGGGCGTCCCGCTGAGGATCGAGATCGGGCCCCGCGACGTCAAAGCCGGCCAGGCCGTCCTCGTCCGCCGCGACACCAAGGCCAAAGAGACCGTCCCGCTGGCCTCTCTCGCCGCGCGCGTGCCGGCCCTGCTCGACGCCATCCAGGCCGAGCTCCTGTCGCAGGCCAGAACCCACCTCCAGGCCAACATCCGCGACGCCGCCGACTACGCGTCCTTCCAGGACATCCTCGAGAACAAGCGCGGCTTCGTCCGGGCGGCCTGGTGCGGCGGCGAAGCGTGCGAAAGCCGGATCAAGGCCGAGACCATGGCCACGATCCGGGTCATCCCGCTCGACGAGGCCGAAGCGAGGACGGAGCGGCCCTGCGTCGCCTGCGGCGCCGCGGGCCAGGCCCTGGCCTACTTCGCCCGATCCTACTGAGGGAGGAGGGCGGCAGCCCGTGGACGAGGACTTCGCCCGCCAGCGCCGGCTGATGACGGACTCCCAGATCCGGGCCCGGGGCGTCCGCGACCCTCGCGTCCTGGCCGCCATGGCCAAGGTCCCGCGCCATCTCTTCGTCCCCGAGCATCTCCGGAGCCGGGCCTACTCCGACGAGCCCCTGCCCATCGGCGAGGGACAGACGATCTCCCAGCCCTATATCGTCGCCTATATGACGGAGGCCCTGGGCCTGCGGGGCGGGGAGAGGATCCTCGAGATCGGGACGGGCTCGGGCTACCAGACGGCCGTCCTGGCCGAGTGCGGCCGCGACGTCTGGACGGTCGAGATCCTCGAGCCGCTCTCGCGGCGCGCCCGCTCCGTCCTCGACGGCTTGGGCTACCGCGCCGTTCACTACCGCGTCGGCGACGGCTGGGCCGGCTGGCCGGAAGAGGCGCCCTTCGACGCCATCATCGTCACCGCGGCCGCGGCCGAGATGCCCGCCGCGCTGGAGGCCCAGCTCGCGGTCGGCGGACGGATGGTCATTCCCGTCGGGACGGGGCTCCAGGAGCTCGTTCTCGTGCGCCGGCGCAAGAGCGGCCTGGCCCGGGAGAGGCTCCTGGCCGTCCGCTTCGTGCCGCTCATCCGGCGTTGACGGCGGGAGCGGGCTCAGTCGTCCTTCTCTCCATAATAGGTGATCTTGGGTGGTTTCTTGGGGTCCTGGCCGAAGAAGAAGAGCCACTTGTCGTGGCTCTCCTGGTCGTTCCAGATCTTGACCGACTTGTTGGTCGAGGAGCTGACGACCCCGAGGATCTGCGGATTCTTGATGGCCGGCAGGACCCGCTCGGGCGCGACGAGGACCTCCTGGGCCGAATCCTTCCCGGACGGGGCCCGGCCCGCGGCCAGGATGACGTTCCACTGCCCGTCGGGGCCGAAGGGGTCCCGGTAGAGGCGCCGGATGCATTTCTTGTCCAGGAGCTCTTTCAGGCTGGCCGGGTATTTGCCGGGATTCTTCTGGACGAAGACGCGGACGGCCTCGACGTACTGCAGGCCGCGGAAGATGAGCTCCTCCTCCTTCTCCCGCTGGACCTCGGTCTGCCAGACGGGGAGGGCGACGAGCAGGCCGAGGCTGATGACCAGGACGGCCATGGCCAGAATGATCAGGACGTAGCCGGGCCGGCCGGCGGCCCCGTCACCAGGTGTTGTAAAGGGAGCCATCGATGGGCGACTTGGCGTCCGACCCGGACTTGACGTCGATGACCCCGGGGATCTCGTTGAACATGGGATCCTCGGGGGAGGGGAGCTCGCGGACCTCGACCCAGGTCGTCGTTAGATTGGTCATCGGGTCGACCGGGATCGACCGGAGATAGCTGTCCTGGACGAGGGCCTGGAGCGTCCCCGGGTACTTGCCCTTATCCTGGGCGTACTGGTCGATGAGCTTGCGCAGGATGAACAGGTTCTCCTTGAGCACGGCTTCCTTGGCCTTGACCGTCGCCCCCTTGTAAGTGGGCAGGCCGATGCCGACCAGCAGGCCGATGATGGCCAGGACGATGATGAGCTCGATCAGGGTGAAGCCGGGCTCACCAGTCCTTGTAGAACGTCCCGTCGAGGGCCTTGGCCGGGCTTTTCGTGTAGACATCGTACACATTCTCCTCTCCCCAGACGTCGGCGTCGGGGTCGTCCTGGTAGGAGCGGAGACCCCAGTCGAAGGAGCTGGTCATGGGGTCCTTGGGGATGCGGCGGAGGAACTTGACCGTCTTCTTGCGCCCCGAGCCCTGGCCTTTGGCGTCCTTGTCCTCGACCTCGACGCCCGTGACCAGGTCCTCCAGCGTGGGCGGGTAGCCCTCGGTGTCCTCGTCGAACTTGAACTTCTTCTCGTCGGCCAGCTTCTTCCAGGCGTCGATGGCCTCGCGCACCTGGCGCAGGGCCCGGGCCAGCTCGACCTCGTGATCCCGTTTGACGGCCATCTTGCCGAGCGGCAGGGCGGCCAGGGCCAGGACGGCGACGAGGGACAGGGTGATGATCATCTCGATCAAGGTGAAGCCGTGGGCGTCGCGTCTGCGCACCGTTCGTCCCTCCCCCCGCGCCCGACGCGGGGGCTCACCGGAGATTATAGGCTATCGGTCCGGGAAATCAAAACCGGCCGCGGCCGCCGCGGTCGCGTCCCCCCCGGCGGTCGGAGGAGTGCTCGTGCGTCTGGCTCCGGGGCTCCGGCCGGGGGGTCGAATCGGGGTTCTCCCCGCCGCCGCCGCCCTCCTCGCAGGCCTTCTTGCTCAACCGGATCTTGTTGTCGGCCGGATCGATGCTGACGACCTTGACCGTCACCGCGTCGCCCAGGTGGAGGACGTCGTGGATGCTCTTGATCCGGTAGGGCGCCACCTCGGAGATGTGCAGCAGCCCGACCAGGTTGGGCATGATCTCGACGAAGGCCCCGTACTCCTCGAGCCGGACGACCTTGCCCGTGTAGATCTGGCCGAGCTCGGCCTCGGCCGTGAGGTCGAGGATCATCTGCTTGGCCGCTTCGGCGGCGGACATGTCGGTCGAGGCGATGAGGATCCTGCCGTCCTCCTCGATGTCGATCTTGGCTCCGGTCTGGCTGATGATCTTCTTGATGATCTTGCCCGCGGGTCCGATGACCTCGCCGACCTTCTCCGGATTGATGTTGAGGATGAGGATGCGCGGCGCGAAGACCGAGATGTCCTTGCGCGGCTCGGCGATGGTCTCCTTCATGCGGGCCAGGACCTTGAGCCGGGCGGCCTTGGACTTGGCCACGATATCGCGGAGCATGGCCAGGGTGACGCAGGGTATCTTGAGGTCGAGCTGGATGGCCGTGACGCCTTTTTCGGAGCCGGCCATTTTGAAGTCCATGTCCCCGAAGTGGTCCTCGAGGCCGGCGATGTCGGTCAGGATGACGTAGCCGTCGGGGCCCGTGACCAGGCCCATGGCGATCCCGGCGACGACCATCCGGAGCGGGACGCCGGCGTCCATCAGGGCCAGGACGCCGCCGCAGACCGTGGCCATCGAGGAGGAGCCGTTGCTCTCCAGGATGTCCGAGACGATGCGGATGGTGTAGGGGAAGGTCTCGTTGTCCGGGATGGCCGGAACGATGGACTTCTCGGCCAGGGCGCCGTGGCCGATCTCACGGCGGCCGGGGGCCCTGAGGAAGCCCACCTCGCCGACCGAGAACGGCGGAAAATTGTAATGGAGCATGAACCGCTTCTTGGTCTCTTCGCCGAGGCTGTCGAGCCTCTGAGCGTCGTCGAACGTGCCCAGGGTGACGGTGGCCAGCGCCTGGGTCTCGCCGCGGGTGAAGAGGGCCGAGCCGTGGGTCCGGGTCAGGAGGCCGACCTCGCTCGTGATGGGGCGGATGTCGTCGAAGCCCCGGCCGTCGGTGCGCAGCTTGCGCTGGAGGACGAGCTCGCGGAAGAGCTTCTCCTCGAGCTTGTTGAACAGGCCCTTGAGTTCCAACTTCTCCTCGGGCTTGTCCTCGGGGACGGCGGCCATGGCGGCTTCGCGGACCGCCTTGAGGGCAGCCTCATTGGCCTTCTTGCCGCGGACCTGCATGGCCTCGAGGAGCGCGGGCCCGTGCTCGCGCTCGACCCGGGCCAGCTTGTCCGCGTCGACGGCCTTGGGCGTGAATTCGCGCTTCTTGATGTTCAGGCCGGCGTAAAGATCTTTCTGGGCCCGGATAATGCGCTGGTTGGTCTCGTGGGCGAGGGTCAGGCCTTCGAGGACCTGCTCCTCGTCGATCTCCTTGGCCCCGGCCTCGATCATGATGATGCCGTCCTCGTTGCTGACGACGGTCATGTTGAGGGGGCTCCGCTCGAGCTCGTCGGCCGTCGGATTGACGACGTACTGGCCGTTGACCTGGGCGATCTTGACCGCGCCGAGGGGGGTGGTGAAGGGGATGTCGGAGAAGTACAGGGCGGCCGAGGCGCCGATGACGCCGAGGGTGTCGGGTTCGCTCTCGAGGTCGGCCGACAGGAGCAGGCCGACGACCTGGGTGTCGAAGAAGTAGCCTTCGGGAAAAAGCGGCCGGACGGGACGGTCGATCAGGCGGGCCATGAGGATCTCCCGCTCCGAGGGCCGGCCCTCGCGCTTGAAGAAGCCGCCGGGGATCTTGCCCGCGGCGTAGGTGTTCTCGCGGTAGTCGACGATGAGCGGCAGGAAGTCCTTGCCTTCCTTGAGCTCCTTGCGGGAGGTGGCCGTCACCAGCATCATCGTGTCGCCGTAGCGAAGCAGGGCCGAACCGTCGGCCTGCTTGGCGATCTTGCCGATCTCGATGGACAGGGTCCGCTTGTTGATCTCTAGACTGATAGTGTTTGACATGGGGTTTTCCTTTGGAGGCCGGGCCTACTTGCGCAGGCCGAGCTTCTGGATGAGCTTTTCGTAGCGGCTGACATCGTCTTTCTTGACGTACTCGAGGAGCCGCTTTCTCTGGCCGACCAGCTTCATGAGGCCGGCCCGGGAGTGGAAGTCCTTCTTGTGGTCGCCGAAGTGCTTGACGAGCAGGTTGATCCGCTCCGTCAGCAAGGCGACCTGGATCTCAGGCGAACCCGAGTCGGTCGGGTGGGCCTGGTGCTCCTTGACGATCTTCGTCTTCTGTTCCTTGCTAATCACGCTTTTCGTTCTCCTGATGTTTTTTCCGGGCCATTTTAACAGAAAACGGACAGAATGACAAATGTTTTCTTCGATTTGCGGACGGGGGAGGGGACAGGGGCCGGAAGATCAGCCGGCCAGCGCCTTTTTGCGGGCCTGGAGCTGGCGGGCGAATTTTGAGGTCAGGTTGCCCTGCTTCTCCCGGCATTCGGCCAGCTTGGCCTCGATCTCGGCCAGGGACAGGGTGTTCATCTTCTTCCGCTTCTTGGATTCTTTCTTTTCGTCGGCCATGGGTCGATCCTTTCGGGTTCTCTCGCGCCGGGCATCCGGGATCCGAGGAAGCTTACTCTACCAGAAAGCCGGCGCGAAGGCAACTTCGGGGGGGGGCGGCCGGGGCCGGTTTACTCGAAGAGGGGTTTTGGTTATGATGCGGGGGAGGTGGATGCGATGGACAGACGCGCATTTCTCCGCAGCTCTCTTCGGGCGGCCGCCGCGGTTTCCGCGGCGGGCTCCGGCCTCGTCCTCCAGGGCTGCTCCAAGGGCCGGGACCTCGACCTGGTCGTCGCCGGAGGAACGGTCTACGACGGGACGGGCGGGCCGCCCTTCAGGGCGGACCTGGGCCTATCGGACGGCACGATCCGGACGATCGGCCGGATCAAGCGCTCCCGGGCCGCGACCGTGATCGAGGCCGACGGCCTCGCGGTATCGCCGGGCTTCATCGATGTCCACGACCACACCGACGTCGGCCTGCTGGTCAATCCTCGGGCGGAAAGCGCCGTCCGGCAGGGCGTGACGACGCTGGTCAGCGGCCAATGCGGCGGGTCGCCGTTCCCGCTTGGGGACGAGGAAGCCGCTGAGATGCGCGAATCGCTCTCTAAGGCGTACGGACTGGCTTTGGATTGGCGGGACATCGCCGGCTTTCTGGCCCGTATCGAAGCTTCCGGCGCCGCGCTCAATTACTCGACCTTCGTCGGGAACGGGACGGTCCGGGCGACGGCCATGGGCTACGCCGACCGGCCGGCCACGCCCGCCGAGCTCGACCGCATGAGGGCCCTCGTCGCCGAGGCCATGGCCGGCGGAGCTCTGGGCATGTCCTCCGGCCTCGAATACGCGCCGAGCAGCTTCGCCTCGACCGAGGAGCTCATCGAGCTCAGCCGCGTCGCCGCGAGGACGGGCGGCGTCTACGCGACCCACATGCGGGACGAGGAGACCTTCGTTCTCGAGGCCGTGGCCGAGGCCCTGCGCATCGCCCGGGAGGCCCCCATCCGGCTCCAGATCTCCCATCTCAAGGTCGGGTTCGCGGTGAACTGGCCTAAGCTGGGGACGCTCATGGACATGCTCGAAAAGGCCCGGGCCGAGGGGCTCGACTTCCGCTGCGACCGGTATCCCTATATCGCCGACGCGACGGGTTTGAGCACGCTCTTCCCGGTTTGGGCGCGGGAGGGCGGCACGGAAGGCTTCCTCGCCAGGCTCAAGGACCCGGCGTTCGACGCCCGCATCCGGGCCCATCTCGCCGAACAGGAGAAAGGCTACGGCTCCTGGGACAGGATCCTCATCACGGATGTCGGTTCGGAAAAAAACCGCGCTCTCGAGGGTCGAAACGTTCTCGAAGCCGCGGCCGGGGCGGGGAAGCCGCCCTATGAGTTCATGCGCGACCTGCTCATCGAGGAAAGGGATCGCGTCGGCAGGGTCGCTTTCTATGGACATGAGGACAATCTTAAGCGCATTCTATCCCACCCGCTCGTCGGCGTCGGAGCGGACAGCGAAGCCGTCGCCCCTTACGGTCCCCTGAGCCAGGGGAAACCCCACCCGCGGACATACGGGACCTTCCCTCGCGCCCTGGGCAAGTACGTCCGCGAGGAGAAGCTCGTTCCGCTCGAGGAGATGATCCGCAAGATGACGGCCATGCCGGCCGCGCAGATGGGTTTCGTCCGCCGCGGCATGCTCAAAGTCGGGTGGGCCGCCGATATCTGCGTCTTCGACCCCGAGCGGGTCATCGACAGGGCGACTTTCCAGGAGCCCGCGGTCTACCCGGAAGGCATCCGTCAGGTCGTCGTCAACGGCCAGGTCGTCGTCGCCGACGGAGAGCATACGGGCCGGCTGCCCGGCAAGGTGTTGAGGAAGAACGCCCATGGGGCGGCGGCGTGATCCTGCGTTCGGGGGGGGCCGTCCGGGCGGGGATCTTCATTGTCCTCATCGCCGGGCTGGCCTTCTCGGGGACGCGAGCCCAGGCGCCGGCTCCGTTAGCCAACCCGGTCGTCCGGCTCGCCTACCGCTCCCTCCGGCCGGGAGAGCCGCTCCTCGTGTTCCTCGAGGACGACGGGACGGTCCGCTCGGCCCGGGTCTCGTTCCTCGGGAAAACCGCGGATCTCAGGACGACCCGGTTGTCTCGGACAACCCGGTTGTCTCGGACGACCGAAGAACGGGTCTTCGCCTTCCTGGGGATCGACGTCCAGGCCAAGCCCGGTCCCGCCTCCCTGAAGGTGAAGATCGTCAGGACGGACGGGCGTACCGAGGACGTCGTCAAGGAGCTCCTGGTCACCGATCGGAAGTTCCCTTCGACCAAGCTCTCGCTCGATCCGGACTTCGTCACCCCGCCCGTTTCCGTGCAAGCCCGCATCAAGCGCGAGGCCGAGCTCGTCGCCCTGGCCACGAGCGTCGTCACGCCGGAGTGGCTCGGCGACGGGCCGTTCGCGCCGCCCCACAAAGCGCCGTCGTGGTCGAACTTCGGCCAGCGGCGCCTGAATAACAACGTTCTGCAATCGCTCCATACGGGACTCGACCTGCGGGTGCCTTTCGGCGAGCCCATCCGGGCCTCCAACGCCGGCACGGTGGTCCTGGCCAGCGGCCTCTATCTGGGCGGCAACACCGTCATCATCGACCACGGCCTGGGCGTCTTCAGCTCTTACGGCCACATGTCGGAGCTCAGCGTCAAAAGAGGGGAGAAGGTCCGGAAAGGCCGGACGGTCGGCCTCTGCGGCACGACCGGTCGGTCGACGGGCCCCCACCTCCACTGGTCGTTCAAGATCCTGGACGCCCGCGTCGACCCCGAAGCCATGCTCCGCCTACCTCTGTGATCGTCTTCTTTCAACTCCCGTCTGGCCCCAAAGCAACATATACCTGATCCGTCACGAGGCCGAGTATTAGGGGATTGAGGGTTATCGTCGGAGCGAGCATCAGGGCTGATTTAGCCGGGCCGCGTGGCGAACGAGGGCCGTTTCCCTGCGGCGGGGAGTGGAGTCTTCGGAACGGACCTGCAGAATCGTGGCCGAGCACTCGAGGCTGCGATTCTGCGAAATATCCTAAAAGAGCTCTTTCCTGATATTTCCCAGAAGTACGGCTCCGCGTAACTCCGCCGTACTTCTGACGGTCGCTGCCAAGAGTCCGCTCCCTGTCGGCCGAGTTCGGCGCACGGACCGGCGTGAAAAATCAGCCCAGCGAGCGTAGACGATACCCGAAATCCCTCCGAGGCCGGCAAGCGATAAGGGCCTGACGGGAACAATTTTTCCTTGCGCTCCGTATACCATCGAGAATACGATATCGCCGGCCATGAGCATCGAAGTCAAGGACCTCAGCTTCCGCTACGGCAAGGTCGTCGCCCTCGACGGCGTGACCGCCCGGCTGGGCGAGGGCGCGGTCGGCCTGCTCGGGCCGAACGGCGCCGGCAAGAGCACCCTGCTCCGCATCCTGCTCGGCTTCCTCGTCCCCGAGCGCGGCGAGGGCCGGGTCCTCGACTTCGACATCCGCCGCGACCGGGCCATGATCCGCCGGTCGGTCGGCTACATGCCGGAGAGCGACTGCTTCGTGGCCGGGATGGACGCGGTCAGCTTCACCTCGTACTTCGGCGAGCTCTCGGGCATGCCCCGCCGGGAGGCCATGAAGCGGGCCCACGAGGTCCTCTTCTATGTCGGGCTCGGCGAGGCCCGCTACCGGTTCCTCGACACCTATTCGGCCGGGATGAAGCAGCGGCTCAAGCTGGCCCAGGCCCTGGTCCACGACCCCAAGGTCCTGTTCCTCGACGAGCCGACCTCGAACCTCGACCCGACCGGCCGGGCCGAGGTCCTCGAGCTCATCCGCGACATCGCCACGAACAGGGGCATCCAGGTGCTCCTCTCGTCCCACATCCTCGACGACATCGAGTCGCTCTGCGAGACGGTGGTCATCCTCAAGCAGGGGAAGGTCGCCGCGGAGGGCCGGATGGCCGACCTGCAGTCCATCCAGTACAGCCTCTACGAGGTCCGGATCAAGGGCCGAACGGCTCCCTTCCGCGATGACCTCGAGGCCGCGGGGAGCCGCGTCGACGAGATGGAGGACGGGCTCATCAAGATCTACATGCCCGAAGGGAGCGGCCGCATGGACGTCTTTCGGGCGGCCGCCCGGACCGGCGTCCAGATCCGCTATTTCGTCAAGAGCCGGACCTCGCTCGAGGACCTCTTCGCCAACGTCGTGGGGGTGGAGTGATGGCCGTCATCCGCGAGAAGGGTTATGCCCACTGGGACGGGAAGCTGGCCGAGCGGCGCTTCCCCTGGTGGCCCATCGCCCGGTCGGGCATCCGGCTGGCCTTCCGCAAGAAGGCCTTCCGCCTCTTTTTCGCCGGGGGCTTCCTGCCCGCGTTCTTCGCCCTCGGCGGCCTCTACGTTTCCGAACGGCTCGAGGACTTCAAGGCCCTGGTCCAGAGCAACCGGGCCCTCCTGCGCATCGACCCCGGCTATTTCAAGACTTTCCTGGTCAATCCCGGCTTCCTCTTCCTGGTTCTCATCATCCTCATCTTCGCCGCCGCCGGCCTCGTCGCCGACGATCTCAAGCACAACTCCCTCCAGCTCTACTTTTCGCGGCCCTTGACCAAGCAGGACTACCTCCTCGGCAAGATGTCGGTCGTCGGTTTCTTCGTCCTGGCCCTGTCGGGCCTGCCCTGGCTCCTGCTCATCGTCTTCAAGCTCATCTTCGCGGGGAACCTCGCGTTCCTGGCCGCGTACCCCCTCTTGCCCCTGTCCATCATCGGCTATTCCGCGCTGCTGACCGTCTTCTTCGCCTTCTACTTCATGCTCCTGTCGGCCTCGAGCCGCAACGCGCGCTACGTCGCCATCCTCGTCTTCACGACCTACATCTTCTCGGACGTGCTCTCCGGCATCCTCACCGGTATCTTCCGGACCCCGTATATGGGCCTCTTCTCCCTGCGGGCCAACATCCAGCAGGCCGGCTCCTTCCTGTTCGGGGCCAAGCCGCCTCTCGCCGTGCCGGCTGGCTGGTCCTTCGCCGTCCTGGGGGCCATTTGCGTCCTGGCGCTCGTCGTCCTCGACCGGAAGATCCGCGGCGTCGAGGTCATCAAGTGACCGCCGTCATCGCCGCCGACCGCTTGTCCAAGTATTACGGGAACGTCCTCGGCCTGAACGACGTCAGCCTGGAGATCGAAGAGGGCATCACCGGCCTGCTCGGGCCGAACGGGGCCGGCAAGTCGACCTTCATGAAGCTCGTCACGGGCCAGATGAAGCCCGATATCGGCACGGTGACCGTCTCCGGCCGCCGGACCTGGAACGACCCGGAGCTCTTCCGGGACATCGGGTTCTGCCCCGAGAACGACGTCTTCTACGAGGACATGACCGGCCTCGAGTTCGTCGCCGGCCTCCTGCGTCTGTACGGCTTCCCGCCCGCCGAGGTCCGCGACCGGGCGGCGCGGGCCCTCGACGTGGTCGATCTCACCAAGGACAAGGACCGCCTCATCCGCGGCTACAGCCGGGGCATGCGCCAAAGGATCAAGTTCGCCCAGGCCGTCGCCCACGATCCGCGGATCGTCATCCTGGACGAGCCCATGAGCGGGCTCGACCCGCTCGGCAAGCGCAAGCTCATCCGGCTCATCAAGGACTTCAAGAAAGAGGGCCGGACCATCCTGGTCTCGAGCCACGTCCTGCCCGAGATCGAGGCCCTGACCTCGCGGGTCGTCCTCGTCCACCAGGGCAAGATCCTGGCCCAGGGCGACATCCCCTTCATCCGCGAGCTCATCGAGGCCCACCCGCACCAGATCTCGGTCCGCTCGAGCGACCCGCGGGCGCTGGCCGCGCGGTTCGTCGGCGACCGGTCCATCCAGAAGATGACCTTCGGCCCCGACGGCCGGACCCTGGTCGTCGAGACGCACAAGCGGGACGACTTCTTCGGCCGGCTGACCGGCGCGGTCCTCGAGGGCGGCATCGAAGTCGAGGAGATCTCCGCGCCCGACGACAACCTGCAGGCCGTCTTCGAATACCTGGTGGGGAAGTGAGATGAGCGTGAAACGGTCGTTCGGCCGGGTCTTCGGCTTCTTCTTCGGTCTCGGCCGGAAGACGGGCAAGACGCGCGCCCTGGCCCTGCTCGGGCTCTTCCCGGTCGTTCTGGCCGTCGTCGCCCGGATCTTCCTCCGCGGCCGGTCGGGGGACATGGCGGCCGTGTTCACCGAGATCCTGATGGTCTTCTTCCTCCAGCTCTACGTCGTCATCCTGTCCCTTTTCTACGGCACCTCGGTCGTGGCCGAGGAGGTTGAGAACCGGACTCTCTCCTATCTGACCACACGACCGGTGTCCAAGCCGGCGATCGTCCTCGGCAAGTACGCCGCCTACTCGCCCCTCATGTTCGTCATGGTCGGGATCGGCCTCGGGGTGT
>JBFYNT010000276.1:0-16184 GCA_041304225.1 Candidatus Aminicenantota bacterium | reverse complement strand
TACGAGATGAAGGCCTTGAGCTCGCCTTTCTTCTGCCGCTCGCCGAGCTCGGTGAGGCGGGCCGCGTCGGCGGCGCCGAGCTCGACCTTGCCGGCCCTGGCCTGGAGGGCCCGGTATTCGTTGAAGAGGTCGACGCTCTGCCGTTCCGCGACCGTGTACTGCGCGGCGGGCTTGGGCGTCAGGGCCATCATGGTCTTGGCCGCCACCATGTAGCCGACCCCGTTGCCGAGGAAGGCCATGAACAGGGTGAAGACGGCGAAGGCCCCTCCCAGGAAGCGGCTCTTGAAGCGCTCGGTGAAGAAATCGCCGATGGTCACCAGCCGGACACGCCGGAAGAAGGCCGTGGTGAACCAGTAGAACGGCGTCAGGAACAGGACCAGGTACTGGATCCACATGCCGCCGACGCCCTGGCGGTAGACCTCGCGCGAGACGACGATGGCCTGGTCGGCGTTGGTCGACGTCCCCAGGTTGAGGAAGAACTGGTAGACCTTGCCCAACCGGCGGCCGGCGACGTAGAAGTCCTCGGCCGTCTTGGTCTTGCGCGACGCCCGCCAGCCGAGGAAGAGGACGACCGCGACGAAGGCGACGACGATCGCGAAATCGAGGATATGCAGCCCGGCGACGGTCATCTTGCCGTCTAGAAGTTCCCCGAATACTTGAACCAGAGGTCGTCGCCGAGCTTCCAGTAGGCGGCCACGGCCTCGTTGGCCAGGCCGTGAGTGTACTTCGTCAGGAGCTCGCGGGCCTTCTTCGGGTCCTTCTTCCAAAGGGCCAGGGCCTCCGCCTCGAAAGCGGCCTGGCCGGCGAAGGCCTTGTCCTCGATCCCCTTCCACACCTTCTCGATGTCCTTCGACATCTCCTGGTAGCGGAAGTTGGCCAGGCGGCTGACCGTCCGGAAGGCCCACCAGGCGCAGTCCCTACCGAAGCCCCACCGGCCGTCGACCATGTAGGACGCGGGCATCTGCGAGATCCCGATATAGACCGGCACGTGCGGCGTCGTCGCCGGATTGTCGTAGCCGATCCAGACCACCCCGCCGATCGGCCCCGGCAGCCAATCCCGCGACTGCGTGATCTGAAGGTAGGTCGCGGCCGGCGAGCAGATCGTCCTCTCCCGCTTGAGCCGGAAGAGGGCCAACGTGTCGCCGTTCATGAACGGCGTCGCGACGGGGCTGACAACGGTCTCCCCCTTCCGGTTGACCGCCGTCAGGGTCCGGGTCATGTCGTAGGGCGTCCCGCCGTAGGTATCGCGGAAGATGGCCAGGACCTCGGCCACGCCGACCTTCTTGTCGGGCTTGACCGAGAACGGGTAATTCTCGGATTCGGCGTTGAGCCGGAGCGACGGCGCGAGCAGGCTGAGGACCCGCCACTCCCGGCGCCGGCAGTAGATGCTGGTCCTCGAATCGGGATTGTAGGCGTAGGTAAAATCGAACGGCTTGCCGCCCGCCTTCGACCAGAATCCCAGCTCTTCGGCCAGGGACATCACGTTGGCCGAGGCCAGGTAATAGTCCGCGTTCGCCAGGTCCAGCTCCCGGATCCGCCCCGCGTTGGCCGAGACCCCGATCTCGTCGTCGGGGACCCGCTGGGCCGCCCAAACGGCGCCCGTCCGGCCCTTGCCCGGGCCGTGGATCTCGAAGTGCCAGACCTCCTTCGTGTCGGCGAAGGTGAAGCACTCGCCCCAGTCGTTGTAACCCCAGGCCTTCGTCAGCTCGTCGGCGACACGGATGGCCTCGCGGGCCGTCCTGGCCCGCTCCAGGACGAGCCGGTAGAGCTCGGGCGCGTCGATGATGCCCTTCTCGCTCGTCAGGCCGCCGCGGCTGCCGATCGTCGTCTCGCCGATGGCCAGCTGGTGCTCGTTCATGATCGGGTAGGCCGTGTTGAGGAAGGCGTAGGTCTCCGCGACCTGCGGGATCTCGCCCGTCTCCAGGCGGTCGGGATCGTTCGGGCCCTTGGCGCGCTTCGGCTCGTAGTAGACCTTGGCCATCTCCCCGGGCTTGTGCTTCGCGCCGGGGACGATGGTCATCCAGGTCCGGTCCGTGCCGGAGTCGCACGAGTGGGAGGTCATGGTCGAGCCGTCGACCGAGGCCAGCCGTCCGACCAGGATGCTCGTGCAGGAATCGAACTCGGGCGGCCCATCCGGCCGCGCCGGCGGCGTCGGCGACGCCGGCAGGATCGACAGGGCCAGCACGGCCAGGCCCAGGACCAGGAACGACAACGATCTCGGTTTTCTCATCGCGCGTCTCCTCAGGGGCCGTTTATAACACGCGCGCGCGACTCCGGTCAAACAGCGATAGGAATGGGGCGAGGGAGATCCGGCGGGAATGCGGGAATGAGGGGACGTCCCCGTTCCCGGGAACGGTCCCCGCTACTGAAGCGCCTGTATCGCGCTTACTGTTTCTTCTTGTTCTTGCGGCTGGCGTAGATGCCCAGGGACACCAGTCCGGCCCCGAGCAGGGCGATCGCGCCCGGCTCCGCCACGGAGCGTATGGGGTTCGTGCCGCCGGGCCCGCGGCGCCGCGGCCCGAACGCGTCCGAGGCGTTGGCGACCGAAGCCGCCACGCCGAGCAGCAGGGACAGGCCCGCGAGCGAGGTGCAAAGGATCCTTCCGGCTTTGTTCATGACCATCCTCCTGTTCTCCGGGCCGCTTTTCGCTTACAGCTCTCCGGCCCGGTCTTCACTCTTGATGATAGGGGGGGGCCCTCACCCCTGAAATCACCCCCCGAGGCTATTTCAGGGGTGATAAAACGCGGTCCGCCTCACCCCTAAAGGTGAGGCCCCGGGCGGGCCGGGGGCGAAAGGGCCGCCGCGCGGGGTGCCGCGGCGGCCGGCCCGGGAATTGACGCCGCGCGGCGAGTTTGTTATAGGTGTTCAGCCATGCCCGGATCGCTGGTCTCTTCCCGCAGCTACGGGGAGATCCTCGCCCTGGCTTCCGGGCTGGTCTGGGCCATCGCCGTGATCCTCTTCCGCGTCAGCGGCCGCCGCATCCATCCCATCGCCCTCAACCTGGCCAAATGCGTCCTGGCCCTGTTGTTCATCGTCCCGACGCTGCTCGTTCTGGGCGAACCCCTTCTCCCCGCCGTCCCCGCCGCCACGGTCGGCCTGCTCCTGCTCAGCGGCGTCCTGGGCATCGCCGTCTCGGACACGCTCTTCTTCCACGCCCTCAACCGGCTCGGGGCCAGCCTGACGGCCATCGTCGACTGCTTTTACAGCCCGTTCGTCATCGCCCTGTCCTTCGTCCTCCTCGGCGAACGGCTCTCCCCCATCCAGCTCCTCGGCGCCGCGCTCGTCGTCTCCGCCGTCCTGACGCTCTCCAAGGAGGGCAAGGCCGAGAAGATCGCCCGCCGCGACCTGGTCCTCGGCATCCTCTACGGCATCCTGGCCATGTTCTTCGTCGCCTTCGGCATCGTCATGGTCAAACCCGTCCTCGCCGGGATCTCGGTGTTCTGGGCGACCTTCGTCCGCATCGCCGGCGGCGCGGCCGCCCTCGGCATCCTCGTCCCCTTTCTCCGGAACCGGCGGGCCGTCCTGGCCCCGCTGTTCGAGCCCCGCAACTGGAGGGCCCTCGTCCCGGCGGCCTTCTTCGGCTCCTACCTCTCGCTCATCCTCTGGATGGGCGGCATGAAGTACGCCAAGGCCTCGGTCGCGGCCGTCCTCAACCAGCTCAATACGATCTTCATCGTCATCATCGCGGCGATCTTCCTCAGGGAGAAGCTGACGGGCTGGAAGCTGCTGGCGGTCGTCCTGGCCCTCTTCGGGGCCTACCTGGCCTCGATGCCGTTCTGAAAAAACGGGGACATGACCCTTCTCTCTTGAAACGGGATCGTGTCCCCGGATCGTCACGGGCGTTCCCGTGACTCGGGAATTTGGGCCCATTCAGGCCGGGAGGAAAGCGTCCCAGGCCTCGAAGACGGCGGCCACATTCTCCGGCCGGGCCCCGATGCCGAACTCGCACTGGGCGATGACCCCGCCGCCCCGCCAGAGGGCCTCGCCGGCCGTCCGGACCGCCGCCGCGACCTCCGCGGGCGTGCCGTAGGGCAGGAGCCGCTGACGGTCGACTTCCCCCCAGAACGTCAGCCGGCCCGCGAACCGCCGGCCGATCCCGGCGACATCCATGGTGAAGAGCTGGGCGTTCAGGGCGTCGAGCCCGATCTCGACGAGGTCGGGCAGGATGGCCTCGATGTGCCCGTCGGAGTGCATGAAGGCGTACTTGCCGTTCCTGTGGGCGAGCTCCACATAGTCCCGGTAGAGCGGCTTGAACATCTCCCGCCAAAGGGCGGGCGAGACGAGCAGCGAGCTCCGGCCGCCCCAATCGTCGGCGAAGACGAGGGCGTCGACTTCCGTCGCGGCCCAGAGCGCCATCTCCTCCATGTAGAAATCGTGGACCTTGCGCAGCAGCCGGTCCAGGCCGGCCGGTCGGTCGGCCAGGTCCATATAGAGGTTCTCCGGCCCCCGCAGGAACTGGACCAGCTCGAACGGCCGGGACAAGGTCTTGGCCAGGACGAAGGCCCCCGACCTCTCGCAGAACCGGTCGACCTCGTCCGTGTCGACGGTCAACCTCTCCCGGGGCACCCGGACGGACTCGACGTCCGCCCAGTCCGCGACCACCGGCTCCTTGACCTGGCCGATAATGCCGGCCTGCCGGTTCTCGAAGCGGCAGCCCCACTCGTCGACGAACAGCCCGGGCTCGTATTCGCGGCCCCGCGTCCGCAGAGGCTCCCTCAAATAAGCCGGGCAGGTGACGATGTCGTCGGGGAAGCGTTCGCGGATCGCGCGGAGCTCGGCGGGCCAGGTCAGCTCGGCCCAGGGCAGGGTCCAGAGCTGGCGGGGCACCCTGGCGGGGGAACGGAATTCCAGGCTGTCGACGACGAGCTCGCGGGAGGTCATCGCGGCGGCGTCAGGAGGCGATGAGACGTCCGATCTCCTCGACCGCCGAGGCGGCGTCGGGCGCGTAGCCCTTGGCCCTGATCTGCTCGGCGTACTCGCGGGTGACGGGCGCCCCGCCGATGACGACGGGCACGGCCAGCCCGGCCTTCTCGACGGCCTCGACGATGGCCTTCATCTGGACCATGGTCGTCGTCAGCAGGGCCGACAGGGCGATGGCCCCGGCTTCGTGGGTCTTGGCCGCCTCGATGTACTTATCCGGCGCGACGTCGACGCCGAGGTCGACGATCTTGTAGCCGTTGCCGCGCAGCATCATGGCCACGAGGTTCTTGCCGATGTCGTGGAGGTCGCCCTTGACCGTGCCGATGACGACGATGCCCCTGGGCTTGACGCCGGCCTTGGCCAGATGGGGTTCGAGCTTGGCCAGCCCGGCGTTCATGGCCCGGGCGGCGACAAGGACCTCGGGGATGAAGACCTCGTTGGCCTTGAACTGGACACCGAGGCGCTCCATGCCGGGAATGAGCCCCTGGTTGAGGATATCGCCGGCCGGCATCCCGGCGGCCAGGGCCTGGTCGACGAGCGACTCGACCTCGGCCTTCTTGCCGGCGATCAGGGCTTCCTGCATCTGCTTAAGCATCGCGAACCTCCTCGCAAACCTCAGCGAACGAATGGAAAGGTCAGAAACACCTGGATGCCCGACGTCCGGACCGGCCCGGGGGGAACGTAGTCGAGCGGCCCCGAGTACATCCGGAGGACATCGGCCAGTCCCTCCTGCCAGCGGAGGTGGAAGACGAGCCCGGCGCCGCGGCGCGGCCGGGTGATCGTCCAGGACGCCTCGAGGAGCAGGCCGAAATCCATATTCCGGTAGTCCTCCGCGACATCGGTCGCGAAGATCAGGTCCTCGCCCTCAGGGCGCTCAGCCCGGAACTTCTCCCGGGCCGACATCAGGAAGCCGACGTAGCCTCCGGCCCCGAAATGGAAGCGCCCCAGCCGGTAGCGGACCTGCACGGGGACGTCGACGTAGCCGAGCATCAGGGCCGATCTCGCCGGATCGGCGAAGTAGGGGTCGAGGCCGGGGTCCCCCGTCGTGAAAAAGGGGATGCCCGTGACGCCTTTGGGCGAGACGAAGGTGACCTCGGGGACGAGCGAGAGCCGGTCGTTGAGCGCGATCGTCGCCTGGAGGCCGAAATTCGCCCCGCCCCGCCTCTCGACGCCGTCGAGCCCCTTCAGCCGGCCGCAGCTCATGCCGACCTTCAGACCGAAGTACAGCTTGTCGGTCGCCGTCTTTTCTCCCGCGACCTGGCTGATGACGGACGCCTGGCCCCGGACGAGCGCCGGAAGGACCCCGACGACCAGCGCGAGAGCCACGACCGTCCTTTTCATAATGGGCGTAGGATACCTCAGGGCCCCCGTATTTTCAAGCCAAGAATATCTGTTCACGGCGGCCCGAAAACTGCTAGAATGAGCCTGCCGGACGGGGCCATGCGCAAGCTCAAGGTCGGAGTCGACAGCTACAGCCTGAAGCCCCTCGATCTCTCGCCCTTCGAGCTCCTCGAGTGGGCGGTGATGAACGGGGCCGAGAGCGTCCAGTTCTCTGAAGTCAACGTGCCGGCCGGCACGGCCCTCGACAAGGCCTTCCTGCGCGACCTCCGCGGCTACGCCGAGGAGAACCGCCTGGTCCTCGAATGGGGCGGCGGCGAGCACGTCCCTCTGGACCTCGCGACCGGCCGGCCCCGGGACATCCGGGCCGTCAACCGCCGGGCGGCCGAGCAAGCCTATCTCCTCGGGTCCTCGACCGTGCGCTCCTGTTCCGGCGGGCTGATGCGCTGGACGAAGGACGCGCCGTCGACCGAGGCCTTCCTCCGGGCCGCGGCCGCCGAGCTCCGCGACCAGAAGCCCGTCTTCCGGGACAACGGCGTCGTGCTGGCCATCGAGACCCATTTCGAGTTCACCTCGTTCGAGCTCCTCCGGCTCTTCGACATGTGCGGGGCGGCGCCGGGCGAGTACCTGGGCATCTGCCTGGACACGATGAACCTGCTGACCATGCTCGAAGACCCCGTCCTGGCGACGAAACGGCTCCTGCCCTGGGTTGTCACGACCCACATCAAGGACGGCGGTCTGTCGCTCACCGCGGACGGCTTCGTCTCGTTCACGGCCGAGGCGGGCAAGGGCGTCGTCGATCTCGCGGCCATCATCGAGATCCTGGCCGCCGTCCACCCCGCGATCATCCTGACCGTCGAGGACCACGGCGGAGACTTCCTCATCCCCGTCAACGACCCGGAGTTCCTGGCCCGCTTCCCCGATCTGGACGTGCCGGAGCTCGTCCGGCTGCTCGCCCTGGCCGTCCGGACCCGGGCGCTCACGGACGCGGGCAAGCTCGCCGTCCTGCCGCGCGACCGCTGGCCGGCCGCCTGCGGGCCCCGCGTCAAGCGGGACATCCAGGCCGTCCGGCGCATCGCCGGAGGCGCGTAGGAGCGGACGCCATGGCTGCGCACGCGACCTTCCGCCTCGGCTCCGCCGAGGATCTCCGGGCCGAAGCCGGCCGCCTCGGACTCGAGCTCCCCTGGAGCGATGACGTCTCGGTCCTCGCCGCGAAGGCCGCGCTGGCCGGCCGCGAGGTCCCGAACCGCCTGGCCGTCCTGCCGATGGAAGGGGCCGACGCCGGACCGGACGGGGCGCCGTCCGAGACGACGCGGCGCCGGTACCGCCGGTATGCCGCTGGCGGCGCCGGGCTCATCTGGTGCGAGGCGACGGCCGTGCGCGCCGAGGGGCGCTCGAATCCCGGCCAGCTCCTGCTCACGGAAAACAACGTCGGCGGCTTCGCCCGGCTCGTCGAGGACATGCGGGCCGCGGCGAAGAAGGACTGGGGACCGGCGCACCGTTCGCTCCTCCTCCTCCAGCTGACCCATTCGGGCCGGTTCTCCAAGCCCGAGGGCGTGCCCCGGCCGCGCATCGTCCAGCACAATCCCCACCTCGATCCCCTCCACGGCCTCCCGCCCGACTATCCGGTCGTCCCCGACGACGAGTTGGCCTCTATCCGCGACGACTTCGTCGAGGCGGCCGACCTGGCCGCCTCCGCCGGCTTCGACGGCGTCGACGTCAAGGCCTGCCACGGCTATCTCGTGTCGGAGACGCTGGCCGCCCACAGCCGCGAGGACAGCCGCTACGGCGGCCCGTTCGAGAACCGGGCGCGCCTGCTCCTCGAGACCGTGCGGCTCGTCCGCCAGGAGGTCCCGGACCACCTCGTCACCAGCCGGCTCTCGGCGACGGATGTCGTTCCGTTCCCCTACGGATTCGCCATGGACCCGGACGAGCCGGAGCGGATCGACCTCGCCGAGTCCAAAGCGCTCGTCGGGCTCCTGGCGGGAGCCGGCGTCCGCTTCCTGGCCTTGTCGCTGGGCATCCCGGCCTGGAAACCGCATTTCGGCCGGCCTTTCGACCAACCGGTCCCTGGCTGCGCTCTCCCGCCGGAGCACCCGCTCCAAGGCGTGGCCCGGCACCTGGCCGTCGCGACGGAGATCCAGAGATCGGCGCCGGGCACCGCCGTGGTCGGGGCCGGTTATTCCTGGCTCCGGGACCTCGCCCCGGGGGTGGGGGCGGCCATGGTCGCGTCCGGCCGGACCGCCGTCGTCGGCTTCGGCCGGGGCGCCCTGGCCTATCCCGACTTCGCCGCCGACCTCGTCCGGCGCGGCCGCCTCGATCCGAAGAAGGCCTGCACCACCTGCTCGCTCTGCTCCCACCTTCTCCGGCGACAGGAAAAGGTCGGCTGCGTCGTCCGGGACCCCGAATACAAGAACGCCGTCACCACGCGGAGGAACGGATGAAAAAAGCGCGCTATCCCGGTTTGAGCTTGACCGTCGCCGCCTTCACGGTCATTCTCGCGGCCATCGCCGCCTATACCTACGTCGCCCGGCCGTGGTTCCTCCATTGGGGGGCGACGACCGAGGACCGGACCCGTCCTCTCTTAGGCGACGACGCCTGGATCGGGGGACGGGTCACCGGGACCCGGGCCGTGACCGTCCAGGCGCCGCCCGAGAAGGCCTGGCCCTGGCTCATCCAGATCGGCCAGGAGCGGGCCGGCTTCTACAGCTACACCTGGCTCGAGAACCTGGTGTTCGCGGCGATCCGCAACACCTATGAGATCCGCCCCGAATGGCAGGAGCGCCAGGCCAAGGACTTCGTCCGCAGCGTCCGGACAGGCTACGTCTTCGGCCTCCTCAAGGAGAAGGAAGACTACACGGGCTGGAAGGTCTTGTTCGTCGCGCCGGGCCAGTCGCTTGCGCTCAAGAACTGGGGCACGTTCGTCCTCGAGCCGGACGGGGCCGGCGGGACGCGCTTCCTGGCCCGAAGCCGGGGCGTGCCGCTCCCGGGGATCGCCGGAAAGCTCTTCGACTTCTGGCTGCTCGATCCCGCCCACTTCATCATGGAAAAGAGGATGATGATCGAGATCAAGCGGCTGGCCGAGGGCCGGAGCGGGCCGCCGGGATGGCTCGTCGTCCTGGCCACTCTCGGCTTCGCGGCCGCCGCGCTGGGCTCGGCCCTGATCATCGGTTCGCGGAAGCGGCGCGGCTTCTGGCTCCTGCTGCCCGCCGCCTACGCCGTCCTCATCCTCCAGTCGACCTCCGACCTGCGCGCGGCCCTGGTCGGCTTCACGGCCCTCGCGCTCGTTGTCCTAGGCTTCGCCGTCTTCGGCCGGCGCTGGTGGATCTTCTTCGGGTCCGTGCTGATCTACGCGTATGCCGTCCTCTTCCTGGCCGCGGACGCCTTCCTCGTCTTCGGCCTGGCCTTCCTGGCCGTCTTCGGCGGGCTGGCCGCCCTGGCGGCGAAGGGGCTCAAGGCCCGATGAGGACGGGACGGGCGGCGATCGGCGGGCGGACCTACCCCGTCCATGCCGTCGACACGCTCGTCGTCGGCAGCGGGGCGGCCGGGCTCAACGCCGCCGTCCGGCTCCACGGCTACGGGCGGACCGACGTCGCCGTCGTCACCGACCGCTTCGGCGCCGGGACCTCGGCCAACTCCGGCTCGGACAAGCAGACCTACTACAAGCTCTCGCTCGCCGGCGACGTGCCCGACTCCGCCGCGGACATGGCCCGCGACCTGGCCGCCGGGGGATCGATGCACGGCGACATCGCGCTGGCCGAGGCCCAAGGCTCCCTCGAAGCCTTCTTCCACCTCGTCGCCCTCGGCGTGCCCTTCCCTCACGACCGCTACGGCGGCTACGTCGGCTACAAGACCGACCACGATCCGCGGCAACGGGCCACCTCGGCCGGGCCGCTGACCTCGAAGCTCATGTTCGAGGCGCTGGCCGCCGAGGTCCGCCGGCGGAAGATCCGGGTGTTCGACGGCCACGAGGTCGTCGCCCTGGTCACGGCCGGCAAGGGCCCGGCGAAGCGGGTCGCCGGGGCCGTCGCCCTGGACCGCCGGCGGCTCGGCGGGCGCGACCGCGGCTTCGTCCTGTTCGACGCCGCCAACGTCGTCGTGGCGACGGGCGGACCGGGCGGGATGTACGCCCACTCCGTCTATCCCGAAAGCCAGACGGGCTCGCACGGGATGCTGTTCGAAGCCGGGGCCGTCGCCCACAACCTGACCGAGTCGCAGTTCGGGCTGGCGTCGACGAAATTCCGCTGGAACGTCTCCGGGAGCTACCAGCAAGCCGTCCCGCGCTACATCTCGACCGACGCCGCGGGCGGCGACGAGCGGGAGTTCCTCAACGCCTACTTCCCGGACATGGGCGCCCTGGCCACGGCCGTCTTTCTCAAGGGCTACCAGTGGCCGTTCGACCCGCGCAAGGCGCTCGACGGCGGCTCGTCGCTCGTCGATATCCTTGTCTATAGGGAAACCGTGGTCGAGGGCCGCCGCGTCTTCCTTGATTTCCGCCGCGACGCCGCGGGCGGCGGACGACTCGCGCCGTTCGACCCGCGCCTGCTCGGCCAGGAAGCCCGCGCCTATCTCGAACGGTCGGGCGCCATGAGGACCAAGCCCATCGCCCGCCTGGCGAAGATGAACCCGCCGGCTATCGCGCTCTACAGGTCTCACGGCATCGACCTGGCCCGCGAGCCGCTGGAGATCGCCGTCTGCGCCCAGCACAACAACGGCGGCTTCCGGGGCTCGGTCTGGTGGGAGTCGAACGTGCGCGGCCTCTTCCCGGTCGGCGAAGTCTGCGGCACCCACGGCGTCACCCGGCCGGGCGGCTCGGCTCTCAACGCCGGGCAGGTCGGTAGCGCCCGGGCGGCCCTCTTCATCGCCCGCCGCCGCGGCGGACGGCCGCTCGCGGGGCGCGCCTTCGTCCGGGCGGCCAAGGCCGTCGTCCTCGAAAAAGCCGCCCTGGCCGAGGCCATGCTCGGGCGGGATGAGCGCGGGTCCCTCTCGCCCGGGGCCTGCCTCGAGGAGATCCGGCGGCGGATGTCGGCCTGCGGCGCCGTCGTCCGGGATCCCGCCGTGGTCCGGTCCGAAAAGGACCGCGCCCGCGAGCTCTGGCTCCGGGCCCGGCGCGAGCTGCGGGCGGCTTCGCCGCGGGACCTGCCCGGGGCCTTCAAGGCCCTCGACCTGGCCCTCACGCATCGCGTCTACCTCGAAGCCATCGGCGAATGCCTCGACCGCGGGGGGAAGAGCCGCGGCTCGTATCTCGTGCCCGACGCGGGCGGCCGGAGCCCTCACCCGCTCCTCGGCCGCCGCTGGGCCTTCGCCCTCGCCGGCCCGGACGACTTCGTCGCGAGCCGCATCCTGGAGGTTCGCCTCGACGCCCGCGGCCGGATCGGGACGCGCTGGGTCCCCATAAGACCGGTGCCGCGCCCCGACGGCTGGTTCGAGACCGTTTGGGACGCCTATCGGAAGGACAGGATCGTCGTCGAGGAGGACTGACCTTGGCCCAGACAAAGAAAAATACCCGTCCCTCCGCCGTCGTCACCGGCGCCGGCCAGGGCATCGGCCGGGCGATCGTCCTGGCCCTCGTCCGCGAGGGCTTCGACGTCGTCGGCATCGACATCGTCTTCGAACCCGGCAACACGAAGAAAGGCCTGTTCGAGGTCAAGGACCGGGTCGCCGAGCTCGGCGGCCGGTTCCTGCCGGTCGCGGGCGACGTCGCCCGGATCGAGGACCACGACCGCCTGCTCGACGCCGCCGCCGGCGTCTGCGGCCGGATCGACGTCCTGGTCAACAACGCCGGCGTGGCCCCCGCGAAACGCGCCGACGTCCTGGAGACGGCCCCCGCGAGCTACGACCGCCTCATGCGGGTCAACGCCCGCGGCCCGTTCTTCCTGACCCAGAACGCGGCCCGGCGGATGGCCGTCCAGAAGCCCAGGCGCGACGGAGTCGGTCCGGCCATCGTCTTCATCACCTCGGTCTCGGCCGTCGTCTCGTCGGTCAACCGGGCCGAGTACTGCCTCTCCAAGGCCGCGCTCAGCATGGCCGCGACCGTCTTCGCCGACGCCCTGGCGCCGAAGGGCATCGCCGTCTACGAGGTCCGGCCGGGCATCATCGCCACGGACATGACCGCCGCCGTCAAGGACAAGTACGACCGGCTGATCGCCGGCGGGCTCGTGCCCCAGGGCCGCTGGGGCCGGCCCGAGGACGTCGGCCGGGCCGTCGCGGCCCTCGTCCGGGGCGACTTCGCCTACTCGACCGGCGCCATCATCGAGGTTTCCGGCGGCCTTAACATCCGCCGGCTCTGACGTCCGCCGCCATTATTACTTTTGCTTCTCCCATCTCTGGAAGGCCCTCTCGAGGCGGGTGAGCGGCAGGGAGCGAAGTTTACGGAGCGACCATCAGCGCCGCCCCGGAGAGACACGGAGGGGCGGCGCTGGGAAATATCGTAAGAAAGTTCTCTCTCCCGATATTTCGCAGGATAGGGACTCCGGGTGCTCCGTCCCGATCCTGCCTGGTCCGCTCACCGGGGTTCGCTCCCCGCTGCACGGGGGGCCGGGGAGCGAGAGGCATATCCCGAGCCAAAGCCCGAGAGAGGGCCTTCCCCGGATCGGGAGAAGAACCTTTTTTTTGCGGCATGTGAGGGCCTATGGTATTCTAGCGGCAACGGAGGGAAACATGAGCGATTCGAGAACCCAAGGCCGGGTCTTTTGGGGCCTGCTGCTCATCGTCCTGGGCGGGCTGTTCCTCTTCGCCCAGATGGATTGGTGGAACTTCGGCCACGTCGTCGGACGGTTCTGGCCGGTCATCTTCATCCTCCTCGGCATCTCCATGCTCGTCGGCACCAACTTCAAGAGCGTCGGGTCCGGGGTCTTCTTCATCCTCTTCGGCACCTTCTTCCTCCTCGTCAAGTGGAACGTGCTGCACTCGATCGGGCGGTACATCTGGCCCCTGGCCATCATCGGCGCGGGCCTGTGGATCCTGCTCCGGCCGGCCCTTCGCCCGGACAAAAAAAAAATCCCTGAAGCCGCCGGCGGCGACGGCCTGAGCATCAGCCAGGTCTTCGCGGGAACGTCGCGCCGCGTCGAATCGCAGGATTTCAAGGGCGGCAAGGCCGAGGTCGTCTTCGGCTCGGCCGAGATCGACCTTCGCGGGGCGCGGCTCTCCGGAGGCCAGGCGGCGCTGGATCTGTCGGCGGTCTTCGGCGGCATCGAGGTCCGGGTGCCCCGCGACTGGGAAGTCGTGCTCGAGGGTTCGCCGGTCCTGGGCTCCATCGAGACCCACAAATCTCCCGTCCCGGCGACCGGAAAAACGGCCACCCTGACCGTCAGGGGCTCGGCCGTGTTCGGGTCGATCGACGTCAAGGACTAGGGTAGCCGGATGAAAAAAGGGCTTTTCTGGACCCTGGCCGTCGTCATCACCCTCGGTTCGGCCGTCTATCAGAGGATGACCGGGCCGACCTACCCTCTGAAGGGCAAGGCCGCCGTGGGCGGGGCGGAGATCCGGTTCGAGCTGCCGCGAAGCGCCGAGACCTCGGCGGACGCCGAAGTGGCCGTCGCGGCGCCGCCCGCGGTCGAGGGCGCGCTCGATTGGCGCCGCTTCCCCACGGACGAAGCCTGGACGCGCGTCCCGCTGGCCCGCGAGGGAGAACGCCTCGTCGGACGCCTGCCGAAGCAACCGGCCTCCGGCAAGGTGGCCTACCGGGTCGTCCTGACGGCGGGCGACGAGAGCGCATCGCTCACCGGGGACGAGCCGGCCATCCTGCGCTTCAAGGACCGGGTGCCCATATGGATCCTCGTCCCCCATGTGCTCGTCATTTTCGCGGCCATGCTCTTCTCGACCGCGGCCGGACTGGCCGCGCTCGACAAGAAGCGTGATCCGCGGCGGCTCGTCCTCTGGACGGTCGGCCTGATGTTCCTCGGCGGCTTCATCCTCGGCCCGCTCATGCAGAAATTCGCCTTCGGCGTCGCCTGGGCCGGGTTCCCGCTCGGCACGGACCTCACGGACAACAAGACGCTCATCGCCTTCCTGGCCTGGATCGTGGCCTTGGCCGCGGGACGGAAGGGACGGCCGGCCCGGCCGTTCGTCTTAGGAGCATCGCTCGTGACGCTCGTCGTCTTCCTCATCCCGCACAGCCTGCTCGGGTCCCAATTCGATTACTCGAAGATGGAATAAGGATGGTACCGATGAAAAGAACGGCTTTTAAAACGATCGCATGCCTGGGGCTCGCGGGGATCGTCACGGCCCTGGCCCTGGCCGCGGCCGCGGAGGACCGGGAGATCCCCGCGGACGTCCAGAAGGTCTTCAAGCAGCACTGCGTCCGATGCCACACCGGGCCGAAGCCGCCCAAGGGGCTGAGCCTCATCCCGGCCAGGATCGCGTCCGCGTTCGAAACGCCGAGCGCCGAGGTCCCGGAGGCGAAGCTCATCGTCCCGGGCGATCCCGGCGCGAGCTATCTCGTGAAGAAGGTCCGGAGGGAGGAAGGCATCACCGGGAAGCCCATGCCCCCCGGCAAGCCCCTGACCGCCGAGGAGATCCAAATCCTCGAGACCTGGATCTCCGGACTGAAATAGCCGGCTCCCCTATTCCAGCTGAAAGCGGACCGTCACGTTGAAGACGACAGGGACGGCCTTGCCGTCCCGCACGAACGGCTCGTAGACCCACTGCCGCACGGCGTCGATGGCCGCCTGGTCGAGGAGCGGGATGGAGCGCAGGACGACCGTGTCCACGACTTTGCCCGACTCGTCGGTCTTGACGGCCAGGATGACCGTGCCCTGTACGCCGGCCTGCCGGGCGATCTCGGGATAGACGGGCTGGACTTCCCGGACCAGCTTGGGCGGTTTGATCTCGCCCTCGACCCGGACGGCGCCGGCCGCGAACTTCTTGATGACATCCTTTTTGATGCCCTCGTCGAGGACGAAACGAACGGTCACGGTGAAGACGACCTTATGGGCCTTCCCGTCGATGATCATCGGCTCGTACTTCCACTGCTTGACCGCGTCGATGGCCGCCTGGTCGAGGACCTTGATGGAGCGGAGGATCCGGGCGTCGACGACGTTCCCCTGCTCGTCGGCCATGGCCTCGAGGATGACCACGCCTTCCACCCGGCCCTGGCGGGCGATCTCGGGATAGACGGGATTGACCATCTTGACGAGCTTGGGCGGCTGGACCTTGCCGACCGCCCGGACGGCGTTCCCCTCGAATGGCTTGTCGGCCTGGACGCCCCGGACGCCGCCGACGACGCCGCCCTCGATCCCGCCTTGGACACCGCCGAGAACTTCGCCCTGGACGCCGCCTTCGACCCCGCTTTCGATGCCTCCCTGCACGCCGCCGACGACTCCCCCGACGACGCCTCCGACCACCGGCTTTTTCATATCGTCCAGATTGAAGCGCATGGTCACGGTAAAGACGACCGGATGGGGCTTGCCGTCGATGACCATGGGCTCATAGACCCACTGTTTGAGCGCGTCCACGGCCGCCTGGTCGAGCAAAGGAATGCTCCGCAGGACCTTGACGTTAGCGACCCGACCGTAGGTATCGGTCGTCGCCTCGAGGATGACGATGCCCTGGACCCCCGCTTTGGCCGCCTCCTTCGGATAGACAGGCTGGACTTCCCTGACCAGCTTGGGCGGCTTGATCCTTTGGCCGGCTTCATCGAATCTCTGTATCGGCGGCGAAGGAACCCCTCGGACGACGCCGCCTCCGGCGACGGAAGGATCGTCGCTCCAGTGCTCGACCCGAAGCGAGATGAAATAGGGCTTGAGCGCCGTATTCTCGAAGCCGAACACGGCCGAGTTCTTGTCGGGGAGCGAGAATTCCGTGTCCAGCAGACTGGATTTCTTTTCGCCGCTCTGCTCGTAGACCTCGATGCGGAACCGGTAACGTTCGGCCGCCACCCCCGGTGTGACCATGACCAGGTACTCCTGGCCGTTCAGCCGGAACAT